>NZ_ATCO01000014.1:0-5231 GCF_000422025.1 Geobacillus sp. WSUCF1
TGGATGGACGAAGCGACGCACCACTTTTTCGCCAGCCTTGGGCGTTCGACGTGGAAGTTGTTTCAAGAAGAGCGAATCGGCATGCCGATTGTCGAAGCAAAATGCGTATTTCATGCCCCGCTCTTTTTCGAGGATCAAGTTTGTGTCAAATCGGCAGTCGCTGAGCTGCGGGAGAAATCGTTTCGCATCCACCATCAGTTTTTTCGAGGAGGCCAGCTTGTGGCTGAAGGATATGAAGTGCGCGTGTGGACGACGTTTGCCGGAGACAGACCGAAAGCGGCTCCCCTTCCAGCCGAGCTTCGCGAAAAGATGAAAAGAGAAGGGGCAATGATCAGATACAAGGAGGGATCATGATGAAAATGATCAACTACCGATTAGGTGATGTGGTGCGTGCTGGATGCATTGTGGATAATCAAGTCATCGACCTTCATCAAGCATATGTAGCGCGGCTTCGAGCCAAGGGATGCCCGCGTGCCGAACAGCTCGCCGCGGCGCTTGTTCCACCCAATACGATCGAGCTGCTCGAAGGTGGGGAAAAAAGTCTAGAAGAGGCGCAAAAGGCGGTGGAATTTGCTTTGGAAAACGGGCTGGTGATCGACCGGGCCAACGTCAAAATCGAAGCGCCGATATTAAAACCAAACAAAATTGTTTGCGTCGGTCACAATTACCGTGAACACATTTTGGAAATGAAACGGGAACTGCCGGAATACCCCGTCATCTTTGCCAAATTTAGCAACACGATCATCGGTCCGGAAGATAACATTCCATTGCCACCGATCACGAGTCAGCTCGATTACGAAGCGGAATTTGCCTTCGTCATCGGCAAGCGGGCGCGGAATGTCAAGCAGGCGGAGGCGCTTGAGTATGTCGCCGGGTACACGATTGTCAATGATGTGACAGCAAGAGATTTGCAGCGGCGGACGATCCAATGGCTGCAAGGAAAAACGCTTGATGGGAGTGCGCCGATGGGACCGTGGCTTGTCACGAAGGACGAAATTCCGGATCCGCATTCGCTCGAAATTTCATTGAGCGTTAACGGGGAAGAGCGGCAACGGTCGAATACGAAAAACTTGGTGTTTAATGTTCATTATCTGGTAGAGTTTTTGTCGCATATCATGACGCTTGAACCAGGAGATGTCATTTGCACAGGAACGCCGGGCGGTGTCGGGGTCGCCCGCAATCCGCAAGTCTTTTTGCAGCACGGCGATGTCGTGCGCATTGAGGTAGAGCGCATTGGCGTGCTCGAAAATCGCGTTGCCGCCGTGCCAAGTCAGGTGGAGGTGGAGTCGTCATGCCGTTGATTGAGCAATATCGGCAAGAAATCAAAGAAACCGTGGAGAGGATCATTCAAAAAGTCAGCTCATTGACGGAGGAGGTGATCCGCTGGAAGCCGTCTGCTGATGAATGGTCGATCATGGAAATTCTTTGCCACGTCGAAGAAGTGATCGGCTATTGGACAAGGGAGCTTGTACGCGTCATTCAAGCCGGCGGCGGGGAGTGGGGCCGGGGGCTCAATGATGAAGCGAGGCTGGCGGCGGTTCGTCAAGCAGACTCTCGCACTGTCAGCGACGTCATCCATGGGATTAAGAAAGCAGCGAAATTTGCGGATGAACAGCTGGAACGGTTGAGAGATGATCAGTTGGCTCTTGAAGCCCCACATCGCAACCCGAAATTTGGCGTCAAGCCGATGACGTTTTTAGTCGAGCATTTTTTGACCGAGCATTTGGCCGGCCATTTGCGGCAAATTGAACGAAATTTAGGCAAACATAAGGCCGCTCAATCAAAACAATGAGAAAGGGGAAATTCATGTGGCGGAAAAAAATCCTTTTTTCCAAAGCAAAGAAGTGAAAGAGTTTACGAAAAAAATTGAACAATACCATTTAGGTCCGCTTTGGGAAGCGATTCCGGACTTGATGCATAAAGAGCCGAGACCGGAAGCAGTGCCGTATTTATGGAAAGGAGAGACGATCCGCAAGCTGCTTTTGGAGGCGACGCAAATTTTCACGCCGGAACGTGGCGGCGAGCGCCGGGCAATTTACTTGCAAAACCCAGGGCTTAAACAGCGCCAGCCGTGGGGATGGGCGTCAACGACTAACACACTATATGCGGCTGTCCAGCTTATTTTGCCAGGTGAAACGGCGCCGTCTCACCGTCATACGCAAAATGCGATGCGGTTTATCACAGACGGAAAAGGGGCGTATTCGATCGTCCAAGGAGAGCGGTTGTTCATGGAGGAAGGCGACTTTCTTATCACTCCGGGCGGATTATGGCACGGCCACAGTCATCCAGGAGAAGGACCGATGTTTTGGATGGATTGCTTGGATATTCCGTTTATTTACGCCACAGGTGGAACGTTTTTTGAACCTTATCCGGATGGCATTGAGCCGCCGTCGCTTCCAGATGACTACTCGGCGCGCAAGTATCGCGGCGGCATGGTTCGGCCGATCGGCGACCGAAAGCCGCAAGTCGCACCGCTTGGATTGTACAAGTGGAAACAGACCGAAGCGGCGTTGGAAGGGTTAAGCGATTTTGAACCGGATCCGTATGATGGCATTGCGGTCGAGTACATCAATCCGTCCAATGGTCAGACAGCCAATCCGAACATCGGTGCATGGATGCAAAAACTGCCGGTTGGCTACCATTCAAAGGCGCACCGCCACACGTATTCGGCGATTTACCACGTGTTCAAAGGCGAAGGATATACAGTCATCAACGGTATTCGGTTCAACTGGACAAAAGGCGATTATTTTGTCATCCCGAACTGGGCTTGGCACGAACATGTGAACACATCCAAAGAGGATGCGCTTCTCTTCTGCGCCAACGATTTGCCGATCATGGAAAAGCTCAGATTGCAGCGTGAAGAAGCGTACCCGAATAACAACGGATATCAATCGGTCGTCGGGGAGTTTGAGGCGGAGGTAGTGCGTAGCTAGATCATTGTTCCCCTGTGGTTGTGAATTGCTACAGGGGATTTCCCTTAATTTGTTTTGAAAGAAGGAATGGAAAGATGGCAAGGGAAATTCACATTAATCACTGGATTGATGAGCAACCGTTAAATCGGTTTCACATAAGTTTATTGTTTATGTGTATGTTGATTATCATTGCTGATGGTTATGATATGTTTATGTTTGGTGCCATCGTCCCGTCTCTCATGAAGGAGTGGGGGATAGGACCAGTTGAAGCGGGGGCGTTGAACAGCTATGCGTTGATCGGCATGATGATTGGGGCGATGATTTTTGGACCGTCAGCAGACAGATTTGGACGTAAAAATGTGATCCTTCTATGTTTTTGCCTCTTTAGCTTATTTACGTTTACGTCCGGATTTTCCCAAAGCAGCACATCATTTGGAGTTCAGCGTTTTTTTGCTGGGCTGGGATTAGGCGGGGTAATGCCTAATCTTATTGCACTAATGACAGAGTATACTCCAAGCAAATGGAAAAGTACACTAGTATCCATTATGTTTAGCGGCCATGCGTTTGGTGGCATTATTGCCTCTGCGGGAGCTATTTATTTAATTCCTCATCTTGGGTGGAGGGCAGTCGTCTGGTTAGGATTGATTCCTCTAGTTTTTCTTCCATTTTTCTATCGGAAGATGCCAGAATCTGTTTATTTTTATCTTCGCCATCACCAAACCGATCGGTTGCTCTCGGTATTTCGTCGCCTCACTCAACAAATGATATCGGATGATGAACAAATTCAATGGGTGGAGAATGGCGAGCAGAAAACAAGTTTTCCAGTGACTTGCTTGTTTCGCGAACATCGAGGATGGAGCACCGCGATGTTTTGGGTCTCGTTTTTTATGTGTTTGCTTGTCATGTATGGATTAAGCACATGGTTGCCTAAAATCATGCAAGAGGCTGGATATCCGCTTGGATCCAGTTTAACATTTTTAGTTACCTTGAATAGTGGTGCTGTAATAGGTGCTATTATTGGTGGAAGATTAGCTGATCTTTTCGGTGCACGCAAAATCTTAATTCTCTTTTTTGTTATCGCCTTTTTGACATTAATGTCATTAAGTCTAAAACCAAATGTGATCCTTCTTTATATACTTATTGGCATTGCTGGAGGAACAACAACAGGTACACAAATTGTGGCTAATTCTTATGTTTCTCAATACTATCCAACAGAGATGCGTTCGACAGGAATCGGTTGGGCGCTTGGTGTGGGCAGAATTGGTGGGATTGCAGGACCTGTGATGGGCGGTATTCTATTAAACCACCATCTTTCCTTATATGGAAACTTTTTGGCTTTTGCACTCCCTTGTCTTGTATCCGCTGTTGCAATTTGGCTCGTTCAAGAGAAGTATAGTCAGCGTTGGCTTGAACAGTCAAGTAATTATTTAGCGTAATGATGAGGTGTGGAGGAGGGAAATGGATGAGTTCCATTGCTGCAAACAATATAAATGTAATCCGTGAGGAGAATATGTCGCTCTGTTATTTACTTGACCGTCTTGAAGCAGTCAATTGGTTATCTTCTTTTGGTGGGCAAGGAGATGATCAAGTGGAGCAGGCGCTTCACAAGTTTGTTCATTTTTTCGGCCTTGATGGTATAGGAATCAGATGGTTGCAGAAAAACGAACTGGTTTCTTTCATTGAGGAGATCCGCCTTGAAAACGATGATAGTTGGAGAGTGTTAAGACACATTCCCGAACAATTGAGACAGCAAACTGAGCAAACAGGGAGGTCGAGATTGCTTTCGGCGATTGCTGATGAAGTTCCAGCTGTTATTTTCCAACATAGTTTTGATGCGATCTTCGAGGTATTAAGACCGTATGGCAACAAGGTTGTGACCACTGCGGTTGGGTATATGATGTACATCGGTGGAATGGCTTGTGCATGGGAGGTATTATCTGATCTAGAAGGATGGAAGGAAAACCCATTTCTTTATCTTGTTTCTGTGTTGGAGAGCGGCCATTGGCCATTAGGGATAGTTAATCGAAAATTTGTCGTTATTTAGGTGGTTGTCGAACATGTTTGTGTACCCTTGCTACGGTGCAGTAGAGAGTAAACGCTGATATAGAACAACTAAAAACAGTTTTGACTTTTAACATTTTTCCAAAAGAAGTGTCCCACTTCGAAACGAAGTGAAAGCGGGAGATGAATGCCGGTTGGCTTTAGGCAACCCATACGATCGAATATGGTTCAAACGGACAACTTCGGAACGAAGGGAAGCATAGAGGGTTCTTGTGTGTGGCTTGCCATTGGGCGAACACGCACAAGTCGCTTGAAGCC
>NZ_ATCO01000015.1:0-14148 GCF_000422025.1 Geobacillus sp. WSUCF1
GTCGGTATTGAAAAAACGGTGATGCTGACGGGAGATAACCAAAGAACAGCCGAAGCCATCGGAAAACAAGTCGGTGTTTCCGATATTAAAGCCGATTTACTTCCAGAAGATAAACTGAATTTCATCAAAGAGCTTCGCGACAAGTATCGAAGTGTTGCGATGGTTGGAGATGGTGTGAACGATGCACCAGCTCTTGCAGCTTCAACCGTTGGTGTGGCAATGGGTGGTGCTGGAACCGATACAGCCCTTGAAACAGCCGATATTGCTTTAATGTCTGATGATTTAAGTAAATTGCCATATACGATTAAATTGAGCCGCAAGGCTTTAGCAATTATTAAGCAAAACATTACCTTCTCTTTGGGCATTAAGGTGCTGGCGTTATTGTTAATTGTACCTGGTTGGTTAACGTTATGGTTAGCGATATTTGCGGATATGGGAGCAACATTAATCGTAACATTAAACAGCATGCGATTGCTAAATGTGAAAGAATAATGCAATAGTTGAAGAAGACACACAAAAAGACCGAATTTATTTCGGTCTTTTTGTGTGGTTTAAAAATCAACATTGAAATTTAACAAAGCCCTGATTAAAAACAGTCAAAACTAACAAAACAAATGACCTAAATTTTAGAGATCTTAATTAATTAAATGGGATTTTAATAAAAATGCTTGGCGCTTAAAGCCAAGCATTTCTTATTTTCCTAAAATTACTTAGGTAATGTCATAGGTATAACATTACCAACATATTTTTATTTTAAATAATTTTGAGCGGGGGAGAAGGAGATGGAAGTATATAATGTTCACCAAGCACTAAAAATACTTCAGGAATATTACATTACTGACTCAATTCAAATGGTTACTCGTTGGATCAGAGAAGGAAAGATTAAAGCAGAACGTTCGGCAAATCGAAAGGAGGGTTGGCGAATTTATCACGATGATTTATTCGAGTTTATTGAAGAACAGAGACCAGGTTTGCCTGAAGTAATGGGAGTTTATGAATGGTATGTAGAAAAC
The DNA here is from genome assembly GCF_000422025.1 of Geobacillus sp. WSUCF1. Lineage (NCBI taxonomy): Bacteria > Bacillati > Bacillota > Bacilli > Caryophanales > Anoxybacillaceae > Geobacillus > Geobacillus sp. WSUCF1. Next base: position 1,014 of record NZ_ATCO01000015.1, read on the forward strand.
TCTTTTTCAATGTTGGCGAATGACCATCGTGAAAAGCATAATAAATTGGATTCTGAAGAAGTTAAAGGTGATAGCACTCACTCGGAAGAATTAATGAAACAGCTCATGGAGGAGAAGAATCAATTAGAAAATCAACTCATTAATATGCAGGATGAGTTGAACTTGGTTTACGAGCAAATCACTGAATTAACGGTTAAAGTTCAAAAACTGGAAGAAGAAAATGCTTTTTTAATCGGTTTATATGAGCAAATGGATGAGATGTATCAAGAATTAGAAAAGAAAAATCAACAAGAAAGTAGTAATGAAACACCAAAAACAATGGAACGCAAATTAAAGAAAGAGATGTCTATTGAAGATTTTAAAATGATTTTCGAAAAAGTGATCAAGGGATACAAAAGTGAAACAATAAACTACATACAGCAAGAAAATAAACTAATCAACGAAATATATACGTTGTTTTTCAATGAAGATGGAGAGTTAAAAAACGAGGTTATTGATGATGGAGAATATATTTGTCCATTGACTAAGAAGAAGTATAAAAAAAATTTAAGATCCATGCTTAAAAACGCGATCCGAACCAAATTAGAACAAATCCTGAATTCAGTTGACGAAACAGTGTTAGCTAACGACTCGAGTCGTTAGTCTTTTTTACTTATCAAATAAATAAGGATTTGAAATGGAGTTAACAAACGAACCGAAACAAATAAAAGAAATTTATGACGAGGAGGAGAATCTCTCGTTCTGAAGAATAACAACAAATGGAGACGAGATAAGGCAAGTTTACTTCCGAATTTCACACTTTCGTTTGAATTTGTAAAGATTATGTTAAAGTCGTTTTTTTCTCTTGTTTTATATAAGTATGTAGTTATATACTTATTAAAGGGAAGAGTAAGTATGGTTATACTACCATATCCATTTCGTGGATATGAAAGATGTGACATCATTATTTAGTGTGAGAGGAACAAAATTGCAAATAAAGGGATTTAGGAGTATCATATTTCATTTTCGCTCATATATATAAGTAAATAACTATATAATCATAAAAGAATAGGAGGTGTTTCCATGCAAAAGACAGTAGTGGAAATAGAAAAAGCATCACACGTTTTAAAGTTGTTTGGTGATAAAACACGTTTAACGATCATGGCAATTTTAAAACAACGTGAGTGTTGTGTATGCGAGCTTCTTGAGGTGTTTGACATGAGTCAGCCGGCTATTAGTCAGCATCTTCGCAAGTTAAAAGATGCAGGATTAGTAAAAGAAGATAAGAGGGGACAGTGGATTTATTATTCCCTCAATTCACAAAATGAGTTATATGATTTCATCCAAGATATTCTGCAACATATTCCAGATCAAACAGAGAATATTCGTAAGATTGAGGAAACCAACCCTACGCTCCGTTGCGGTTGTTAACCTACTAATCTACTAATTTAAATTATTAGGGGGGAAAAAATGAATAATACGGGGAAAAAACGTCTATCGTTTTTGGATCGATACCTCACGCTTTGGATTTTCCTTGCTATGGCAGCAGGAATTGGCTTAGGATTTGTCTTTCCAGGCTTTGTAGACGGAATGAACAGTTTGCAGGTAGGGACCACATCAATTCCAATTGCGATTGGCTTAATTTTAATGATGTATCCTCCGTTAGCAAAAGTTCGTTATGAGGAGATTGGGCGCGTCTTTAAAGATGTGAAAGTATTAGTGTTATCGCTCGTACAAAACTGGATTATTGGACCGATTCTTATGTTTTTGTTGGCGATCATATTCTTACCGGATAAACCGGAATACATGGTCGGACTCATCCTAATCGGTCTGGCACGTTGTATTGCGATGGTGATTGTCTGGAATGATTTAGCGAAAGGAGACAGGGAGTACGCAGCTGGATTGGTGGCGTTTAACTCTGTATTCCAAATGCTATTTTACTCTGTTTATGCGTATGTGTTTGTGACGATCATTCCAGAATGGTTAGGACTAGAAGGTGCTGTCGTTAATATTACAATGATGGAAGTCGCTAAGTCGGTGTTCATTTACTTAGGAATTCCGTTTCTTGGCGGAATGTTGACGCGCTTTTTGTTGGTAAAAGCAAAGGGCAGACAATGGTATGAAAAAGTATTTATTCCAAAAATCAGCCCGATTACATTGATTTCTTTGTTGTTTACGATTATCGTCATGTTCTCTTTAAAAGGAGACGTCATTGTAAGCTTGCCGTTGGATGTAGTGAGAGTTGCCATTCCATTGTTGATTTACTTTGTGTTGATGTTCTTCGTTTCCTTCTTCTTAGGGAGGAAATTTGGAGCGAGCTACCCTGTAACCACAACACTTGCCTTTACAGCCGGCAGTAATAACTTTGAGTTAGCGATTGCCGTAGCTGTTGGCGTGTTTGGGATCCATTCTGGTGCAGCATTTGCAGCTGTTATTGGACCACTGGTGGAAGTGCCTGTCATGATTGCGTTAGTCAACGTGGCACTATGGTTTCAACGAAAATACTTTAAAACAGAATCAGTATCATACTAACAACAGAGGTGGAAGGAAACATGAAAAACAAAAAGATCATTTACTTCTTATGCACAGGTAACTCTTGCCGCAGCCAAATGGCAGAAGGATGGGCAAAAAAATATCTTGGCGACGAGTGGGAAGTGTACAGCGCCGGTATTGAAGCGCATGGACTAAATCCAAACGCGGTAAAAGTCATGAAAGAAGTAGGAATTGATATTTCGAACCAGACATCGGATATCATTGATCCGGAAATTTTAAATAAAGCGGATTTGGTAGTAACATTATGTGGTCATGCAGCGGACCATTGTCCAGTAACCCCACCAAATGTGAAACGTGTTCATTGGGGATTTGATGATCCGGCAAAGGCGGAAGGAACGGAGGAGGAAAAATTAGCTGTATTCCGTCGTGTTCGCGATGAAATCGGCGCGCGCATCAAAAAATTTGCTGAAACAGGCGAATAAGACAAAATGACAGCCGAGAAGAATCTTCTCGGCTGATTTTACAGGAGGGGAAATCATGATAAAAATTGGTGAAATTTTATTCTATTTTCTAAATTAAAAAGTTGCAATATGCAAATAATGTGATATAAATAATTATAGAGGTGAAAAAATGGAAAACATTAGAGAGTTGTTTCAAGTGATGACACGTCGTTTTGGATTGCTAAATAAAAATTGCTGTTCGATTGATGATGTAGATATTTCTCTCGTTCAAAGCCATATTCTTTATGAAATTGACAAAAGAGAACATCCCTCCATGCAACAAGTGGCTGAAGCATTAGGAATGGATATTACCACGTTCAGCAGACAGATTCAAAATTTAGTGAAAAAGGGATTAGTAAAAAAAACGCCGCTTCCTGAAGATCGAAGAGTATACACGTTATCGTTAACCACCGAAGGAAAGTTTATCGCAACAACCATTGATCGAGAAATAAATAGATATCTAGAAGAAGTGTTTTCACATATGACGGAATTTGAGAAAGAAACCGTGATTCGTTCGATTAAATTGTTGAATGAGTGTATGGCAAAATCAAGTGTATGTTGTAAACCGTTATTTTGAGGCAAGTATATCTAGCTTGCCTGTTTGTTAAACATATAGTTGTAATTTGCAAATAAAATAAGGAGAGATAATCAATGAGCATAGCGATTTTTCAAGACTTTCTCTTATATTGCGTTAGAATTAACTCTTTTGTTTTTGGCTATTTCGTTCGTCATTCACTTTTCAGTAAGGATATATTCCTTATGATAAAATGCAAAGTTTGTTAACAAAGCGCCATCCGTTATTCGGAGCATTGGTTGCTGTCGCGTTTGCGTTTTGCTCATGTTCTACGATCCCAGTTGTCGTATCGCTTTTAAACCAGAAGGTCCGTTTCGGTATTGTGATGATTTTTCTCTTTGATTCTCCTGTGCTCGATCCAATCATATTGACACTCATGGCTGCGACACTCGGAGTAAAAAAAGGAGAAGTAGAGATCGGAAAGAAACGAAACATGAGAGAAGCTTTACAGGAGACCTTTCACTTAATAAAAACGGTTTATCCATATTTGCTTTTGGGTGCAGGCATTGAAGCCATTATTCATGGTGCTGTACTGACAGAATGGATTTCAACCTATATGGGGGGTGATAAGTGGTGGCTTGTTCCACTTGCAGCAATCATCGGAATTCCTTTGTATATCCGCCTTTTCACGATGATTCCCATTTCACAAATGTTGATTGCAAAAGGCATGGCATTAGGACCTGTTATGGCGCCGATGGTTAGCTCAGCAGGGGCAAGCTTACCGGAGATCACATGATTACACAGTATCTTTAGAAAGAAGCTGGTCTTTGCGTTTGTAGGTTCTGTCATGACGATGGCAACGTTATCAGGATTTTTATTCTATATCATTTAAGGAGTGATAACTTATGAATCACGTTAATAACGATCAAATCCGGCAAAATGTCCGCAGCCGCTATAAGCAAATTGCGCTGCAGGAAGTAAATTCTAGAAGCTGTTGTTCAGACTCTTCCGGATGTTGTGGTACACCTAATGAGGTATCAGCAAAACTAGGATACTCGGATGAGGAATTATCTGCCGTGCCAGAAGGAGCTAATCTTGGACTTGGTTGCGGCAACCCGCTAGCAATTGCGGAATTGAACCCCGGAGATGTGGTGTTGGATCTTGGTTGTGGTGCCGGTTTCGATTGCTTTTTGGCTGCTCGTCAGGTCGGAGAAACCGGGCGCGTCATTGGTGTGGATATGACACCAGAAATGATCAGCAAAGCACGCAACAATGCTGCCAAGGGTGGCTTTACCAATACTGAATTTCGGTTAGGAGAAATCGAATATTTACCGGTGGCAGATGGTTCGGTGGATGTCATTATTTCCAATTGCGTCATTAATCTTTCTCCAGATAAGCCCCAGGTGTTCAAGGAAGCCTATCGTGTGCTGAAACCAGGAGGGCGCCTTGTCATTTCCGACGTTGTGGCGACGGCAGAACTTCCATCGGAAATCAAAAACAATATGGATGTCTTGTATTCGGGCTGCGTATCAGGAGCAGCATCGATTGGTGAACTGGAATCCATGTTACAACAGAGTGGATTCACACAGATCACCATTGAACCAAAAGATGAATCGAAGGAGTTTATCAAAGATTGGGTGCCTGGAGCGAACATCGAGGATTACATTGTTTCTGCGATCATTAAAGCAATGAAACCTTAAAAAATGTGGTGTAACAGATCGGAACTCGTTGGGGAAGAAAAGCGTGAGTGTTGCTAATGTTACATGGAAAAGGCATTAGGCGATTCCTAGTGCCTTTTCCGTGAAAATCCCACGTTGGTGAGTGGTGATTTTCATGCCCGAGTGGAGGGCAAAACGTTGCCCATGGACCTTTTCTGTATGAAAATAAGGAGGGATTTTTCATATGAACATTCGTAGCTTTCGCAAAGAGGATTGGATGCAAGTGAAGGAAATTTACGAGCAAGGAATTGCGACAGGACAAGCAACGTTTGAAACGACAGCACCATCGTTTGAAAAATGGGAATCGACCATTGCCGCAAATTTATGTTTGGTCGCTGAAAACGAAGAAGGCATTCAAGGCTGGTGTAAGATAAGTAAAGTATCGGATCGCTGCGTGTATGAAGGGGTGGGAGAGGTGAGTGTGTATGTTCGAGATGTGAGTCGGGGAAAAGGAGTGGGAAAAAAACTTCTACAAGCTATGATCAAAGAATCCGAGGCAAAAGGATTTTGGACATTAACAGCAGGGATTTTCCCTGAAAACATACCAAGTTTACGTTTACATCAAAGTGTTGGATTTCGTGAAGTTGGTATCCGACAACGTATAGGAAAGTTAAATGGGGTATGGCGTGATGTGGTATTGCTTGAGCGTCGCAGTCCAGTTGTAGGTATAGACTGATTATGAATTTTATATTATGTAATCACTTTGTATATATAAAAGTGGCAGATTATTCTCGGATTCATAGCGAACCAAAATAAATCTGCCACTAGAGTTAGATCCAAATACAATTGTGTTATTTCCATATACCATTCTGTCAATGTACAGCCCCTCGTTGTGGGTTATGTCCTCCTCTGCAAAAAACAGTATATTTTGTTAATTGTATTTAACTTTTTCCAAGGCTCTTTTGTTATTGGATGAAACGAAGATCATGAATTAAAAAATCTTTTTTTATCGGACAGCTAGGAGTGTAAAGACATTCAGCTAACGATTGTTGTTGGAGTTTGTTTGCCATTGCTCCTTTAAAGAAGGCAATGGCTTTTTTATCATTTGTTATTAATTTTAAATGTTCATTGTTTTTTCCGAATACTTGGAATTGCTTGATTACCAGCGGTGAGCAATAAAACAACGGCTTTGGAAATGACATTCCGAATGGTTCTAAAACGCCTAAGTCATCAAAAATATGCATAGGGAACTGATGTAAGGGAATTGTACTAATATATTTTAATTTTGGAGTTAGTGGCGGTTCGTCTAAGGCTGCTAGTTGAATCGCTTCTTTAAAAGCATGGATATGGTCGAAATCGAGTGGCATCGAAAAACCAGCAGCGGCTCGATGACCACCGTATTTGGTTAAGAAGTGGGAGCACTTCTTAATCACATTAATGATGGAAAAATCAGTCGTGTTTACACTTCTGGCAGAACCGGCTCCTGTCAAGGAAATCACAACCGCTGGCTTTTTGAATTTATTTGCTATTTTTGCGGCGATGAGACCGATTATTCCGCTGTGAAAATCATCGCAAACGACAATAACATTTTGTTTGTACCATTGGTTTTGAATAATTTGTTCCTCAATACGTTGGAATTGTTCTTTTGTCATTTGTTGCCGCTTTTTATTTAAAGTAATTAATGCGTAAAGATCTGCTTTTGTACATAAAGGGTTGACTAGGATATCGACAGCTTCGTTTGGATCTCCAATTCGTCCCGACGAGTTAAAAATCGGTCCAATTTGAAAGCTAATGGTGGAACTATCGACATATTTAATTCGTAACATTTCAAAGAGTTTTTTTAATACAGGGGTTGGTGTATAGTTCATTTTCTGCAATCCAAGTTTACAAATAATACGATTTTCTCCTTTGAGAGGCATTAGATCCGCAATCGTACCTAATGTCGCAAACTCAATAAATTCGTAAACATGTTTATCCCATGGAATTTTTCCCGCCATAAATAGTGCCTGTACGACTTTTAAAGCGACTCCCGCACCGGATAGATGCGGAAACGGATAAGTGTTGTCATGTCGTTTCGGATTAATAAACGCATAACAGTCAGGATGCGGACCTAAAACTTCGTGATGATCCGTAACAATGACATCCATTCCTCTTCTTTTTGCGACTTCCATGGCAGAGTGGGCACTTGATCCATTATCTACTGTAATAATTAAAGAGACATCTTCCGGAATTTTTTCTATTGCTTTCGGTGACAAACCGTACCCTTCATTACGAAGCGGCAATCGATAATGGACATCTGCTTTAAATTTCTTTAAAGCTTTGTACAGGATAGCTGTTGCTGTCATTCCATCTACATCATAATCACCATAAATCAGAATTTTTTCTTTTTGTATCAAAGCTTTAATAATGCGTATAATCGCTTTTTTCATGTCATTCATGAGAAATGGATCATGAAAATCATCTATAGTCGGAAATAAGAATCGTGATACTTTTTCGCAATTGTCGATGCCGTGAATAAACAAATGGTGCATCAGTACAGGTTCGATATCAAACTGTCTTGCCATATAGGTGATTAAAGCTTTATTTGGATGTTTTTCTAGTGGTGTATCAAACGGTACCCAATCCATACTTACCGTCCTCTCGTGAGTTGTAAAACCAAGCATATTTTTTAGCTTGAAAAACGTTTAATGTTTGAAAAAATCGGTCGGATGGGATGTTTTTTGTTCCGTAGTATTCTTGGTAAAAGCGCAAAAGGTACTCTGGAGGACGGTTATATGTTAAATACTCTCTGTAAAGATCGATTGGTATTGGGAATGCGTTTTCGTATTCAATTCCTCCTTTTGACAACACAAAATACAACTCAAATGGCGTGTCGATTTCAAGCGAACTCATTACTTCTTTATAAAAAATGACACCCGAATTTTTGTAAGAGATCAGTTCTTTTTTTAGATGAAGCAGATTCTGAAATTGATTAGTATCGAGCAATTGGCGTAAGGTGATCGGTTTCATGCTGTCAACTCCATTTACTGAATGTTTAATACGATTTCAATATCCTTTTCATCAAGTAAAATCACTTTTTCAACAATCGTTTTAATGAATGATTTTGCTTCCTGGACTGGTAAAACATCGATTGCATCGATCACATTGTTTATTTTTTCTTTCACCATTGCCTCAAGCTTTTTTACATCCACTAAAGAAGCATTTTCCGCTTTTTGAGCTTCTGCAATGATTTGTTCCATCCGCTTTTTTTCTTCATTTAAATCCTCTAACTCAATGAGTCCTGCCGTGTACGCTTCCACTTTTCGTTTATAACGGTTTTTGGCGGCTCGAATTTTTTGCTCGATTGTGCTCTCTTCGTTTTCAGCAGCCCTTTGAATAAGATGAGGAATCATTTGGGTGTTAATCGAATCGGCTAACTTTAATAACCCATGTTTAAACCATGACTCCACATCGTCAGCGCGGTACTGTTTGCTTGTACACGTTCCTTTGTTTTTGTTAGCGGAACAACGATAAACACGATAGCGATTTTTCGGTGAACCTGACCAACCAATGCTCATTCCTGAACCACATCTGCCGCATTTTAATAGTCCACCAAGCAAATGGGGACTTGTTTGTGCTCGAGGTGCCATTTGTTTTTTATTTACTCTTTTTTGTACTTGTTCCCATGTAACTTGATCAATAATAGCTGGACAAGCGTCTTCAACGACAACCCAATCGGCATCATCTTTTTTTACCCGCTTCGATTTACTGGAGTCGATACGGTTCCAAACCAGAGTTCCTTTATATACGGGATTGGTAAGCATTCGTTTAATAGCACGAATCGACCATTCCTTTTTTTTGACGAGAAGCTATTCCTTCTTCATTTAGCTTTTTAGCAATCGCATAGTAGCCGAGCCCTTTATTTAGATACCAATCATAAACGTTTCGAACGATTTGTGCTTCTGGTTCATAAATAACTAATTCTTTATTTACATCTAATCTGTAACCGTAAGGGCTTTGTGTTAACCATTTTCCTTGTCTGGCTGCGTGCAGCATGTTTTCAAAAACACGTTCCCGAATTCGTTCCCGTTCAAACTCGGCAACCGCACCTAGGACTTGGAGTGTAAGACGTCCGGACGGAGTATTGGTGTCAAACGATTCGCTAATCGAAATAAATGAAACGTTATATTCTTGGAACGTATCAATTAATTTCAAAAGATCCAATAATCGCCTGCTCAAACGGTCCAATTTCGTGACTAATATTTTTGAAATCGTACCTTTTTTTACTTCCTGTAATAAACGGTTTAACTCCGGACGATCAAGATTTTTAGCAGAATAACCGTCATCTATAAAAAGTAGTGGTTCCTCATTCCAACCCATTGCCCGGCAGTAAGCTTTTAACCGTTCTTGTTGTTCATCGAGCGAAACCCCTTCCCGAGCTTGTTCGTCCGTAGAAACGCGGCAATATAAAGCAATCGATCTTTCTTGAAAAGTGTCTTTCATACAGATTGCCTCCAACTCTGTTTGTCCATATCCCATATATATGTTTGGATGAAGCAAACAATGAGTTTGAACGATTAACAGGGTTGTCCTATCCCATTCTTCGCATATGTATGAGCAAAGGGGGAATACCGATGGAAGATGTGAAAGTCCGCTTCTCCGTAAATAGCAGTTTAGGAAAATTTTCATTTGACGACATCCACGATCTTCATAGCCACCCTGTTGCTCAAATGATCCAAGAAAAAATGGTTGCATGGGAACAGAAGTTTAAGGGAAGCGCAATTCATCACTTATTGCATAAAGAAATCGGTCAGGAACAAGCAAAACAGATTCAAGTTGCCTTCCAACAAAAAGAGAGCCAACCGGTCGATGGTTAGGCTCTCCTTTTTTGTTAATTTTATTCATTATTATGAACAGATGTTTATTATTATGAATAAAATTACCAAAATTTGTTCATCATAAAATTAGCGAGTGGAGTTTTCATTCAAAAACAAATGAACTCCTCGCTCCAGTGTGGAAAGGAGGTAATCAGCAATTTCTGGGTGCTTTTGTTCCAATTCCTTTAGTTGTCGCATGACATGTTGGATCCGAATATCGAATTCGCTATCAGTGGAATGTGTTGTTTCAACAGGAAGGAGTGAGAGTTCTTCTTGAAGTTTTTCGAGAAGTGAAAGCTGAATGGTGTCTGTTTTACCCGTTTCTAAATTGCTGAGATAAGCGGGAGAAACATTTAACCGTTCAGCGAAAGCATTTAAACTGATTCCTTTTTGTTTTCTTAGCACACGAATTCGTTCTCCTATATGTTGCAACATATTCGAATTCCTCCATAAAAATGGCTAGACGCATGTATTTTCAAAGAAATACAGGTTTGGTTAGAAACAAAGGCTTTATTGTATTTCAACATTCATCTAAAAAAATCCTGTTTGTAAGCTTAAGTTTTAGAAAAACATCATAAATTTTTTGAGGAGAGATAGAAATGAAAAGAAAAATCCCAAAAGTAACTTGCCAAGTCGTTTCTATTCAATATGTTCATGATCCAGAGGCAGCTGAAAAGTGGTTTGACTTGTACACAGATATTATTTTGAAGCAAATACAGAACAGGCAAGAAACGAAAAGGGACTCGGAGGTGTTGGATGATTGAAAACGGTTGCTTACTACCGCAACTCGATTAGCAAAGAAAAGCAGAAGTTATCCATTGAAATGCAAATGCAGCATGTGCATGAGGTAGCAGCAAAAAACCGTTTATTGATCGATGATGAGTTTATGGATCGAGAAACGTCCGCCAGAAAAAAGAAAATGGAAGAGAGAAAGGGCATGGCGCAGCTAATCGAGGAAATAAAAAAGGGGCGCGTAAAAAATTTAATTGTGTACAGCCGTTGCCGCTTGGCACGAAATGTACAACAGTATATGAGTTTATATGATTTACTAAGGCAGCATAAGGTAAATGTCATTTTCGCAGCGGACTTTGAATTTCCTATGATGTATACGGCGGAGGCTGAATTAATTGAACGGATTGTCGCCGCCATGAACCAGGAAGATGCTGAAAAATTGGTTCAAAAATTGCAAGATTCTAAAGTAACTGTAGCAAGAGAAGGAAAACATGCTGGGGGACGTATTCCATTTGGGTATCGATCACCCCGAGAGGATCTTGAAGAGGATAAGGAGGAGTCTGATTGGATTTTAGTTGAAGAGGAAGTAAAGACAATCCAAAACGTTTATGATTTATTTTTGCAAAAAGATTTTAGCTCCCTCACAAAATTTGTAGAGATAGTAAACGAATTGGGACTGCGCTTTAAAGATAATAAGGAATGGAACTATTCTAATATGCAAAACGTTCTTACAAACCCTATTTACAAAGGAAAAAGAATATCTCACATAAAGGGAGAAGAAATTGAAAAAGATGTGCCGCATCTTAAGATTGTCGATGAAACAGTATGGGAAAACGTTCAAAAGAAAATGAGTAAGGTTGTAAAGAGACGCAAAAAATCAAAAGAAAATCAAAATGAAAACCATGTATTTTTATTAAAAGAGCTTGTTTATTGTGATGAATGTAATCAAGTAATGCATGGCAAGCCACATCAATTAAAGGGTAAAACGTTTTTAGTGTATAAATGTAAAAAACATTCCAAAGTGCGAGCATCAAAAGATTGGTTAGAAAACACAGTTATTGAACATGCGAATGAGTTCTTTAACCAAATTATTCATACGCAATTTGCGGAGGTTATTGAGAAAATATACAAGGGAGAAACGAAGGGATATATCGAAGCCATTAAGCAAATTGACCGTGAACTGAAACAGTTAGAGGAAAGTATGGTACAGAGAGTGGAGCATGCTCTGGCAAAGGAAGAAGAACTTCAATTAAACAAGTCGATGTTACAGATGTTAAAGAAATATGAACAAAGCTTGTTTGTTAAATCCGAATTAGAATCCAGGATTTTCGAAATGAACGAAAAGTTTAAGACGATACATGATTGGAAACAGGAATCATCGTTGAAAATGATTGATCCGGACATGGAAGACGATCAAAAAATAGAATTGCTGCAGGACATTATCTCTCGTGTTCGGGTCAGTAAAGAGAAAATTGAAATTATTTTCCGTCATCCATTATTTACAGGATTGGAGGGAAGGGAAGAAATTGGACTTATCTAAGATTTTGACACCCGGCATGAAGGGGGTTTTTTATGGTCGGCATTCCACGCATAAGCAGACAATGGAAACACAGCGTCGTAGCGCCTATGATTTAGCCGAAAAATATCAGTGTACAATTGTGGAGGAAATTCTGGACGAGGGAGTGTCTTCACGAAAAAAAGATCGTGAAGGATATAAGCGATTGATTGCTGCAGCTTATGAAAAGAAATTTGACTTCGTTATTATCTACTCACATTCCCGTATTGCACGCATACCTGAAGAACATGATCTGATACGCGCAACGATGCATATATTAGATATCCCAATCATCGAAAGTGAAACAGAAAGTTTATATGATTTTGGCGACACTATTTTTAGAGCGATTAAAGATGGAATAGCCAAATATGAGCTGGATAAAATCCGGATCAATACAAAAAATGCAATTGAAACGTTGGCGAAAAATGGACGATGGACAGGTGGCAGGGCTCCGTTTGGGTATCAGTATACTTCCAAAAAGGAAGGAGGAACTGAAAAGTTTGATATAGTGGAAGCTGAAATAGAATTGGTGAAAAAAGTGTTTGAGTTATATAAAAATCATCATGGTTTTTCATCTATTGCCAGACAGCTTCCTGAAAACAGTTATCGTGGAAAAGCATGGACTAAGGACCGTGTAAAAAACATCATTACGAATCCCTTTTATGCAGGTTATATCGCGATCAGAAGAAAGCACGAAAAGAAACACAATGCGTTAAAAGACAGAAGTGAGTGGATAATGAAAAAAAGTCCACTTATTCCGGCGGTTTTAACGATTGAAGAATGGGAGTATTGCTGGAATCTATACAAAACAAAGAACGAGAGAAAAATTCCACCGAAACACTTTAAAA
>NZ_ATCO01000016.1:0-40291 GCF_000422025.1 Geobacillus sp. WSUCF1
TTTTTGATTAGGAAGCTTGGATGCTGTTCAATTTTTTCGCTAAGCGCGATTTTTGCCGGCTGGCGGCGTTTTTATGGATAAGGCCTTTGCTTGCAGCTTTGTCTAATTTTTTCGACGCAATAATGAACGCCTCGCGCGCTTTTTCCACGTCTTTCAATTCAACAAGCGCTTCAAATTTTTTGATCGCCGTACGCATGGCCGATTTCATCGAGGCGTTGTGAGCCCGGCGCTTTTCGCTCGTTTTCGCGCGTTTGATCGCTGATTTGATGTTAGCCACGTTCGTTCACCTCCGTTACCGTTCCTATTTCTGTTGTGAACAACAGGAAGAACAAGTGTTATTCTATCAAACGTGTTTGGATTATGCAAGAGTGTTCAAGCGAAAATCCTTTACGAAACATGAATGACCGGGCCTGATTGCGGCGACAATAAAAGAAAACGGCAGAAATGGGGAGGAACGACATGGAACAGCCGCTCGATTTACGCCAGTACTCGGTGCGCACGGATTTAGCGATCGAAGCGCATGAGATCGCACTCGAGGAGCGCTTGCAGCAAAAACAAGAAAGCGCCGCGCCGATTGAGGGGGTCATCATTCATGACGAGGAGATCAACGGCGTCAAGCTGTCGCATGTGCATGTCACGGAACAAGGAGCGGCCTCGATCGGCAAAAAGCCGGGCCACTACGTGACGATTGAAGCGCAAGGCATCCGCGAACAAAACACCGAGCTGCAGCAAAACGTGCAGCGCATTTTTTCCGAGCAGCTCAGCGCCTTTTTCAAGCGGCTCCGCATCCCCGATCAAGCGAGCTGCTTGATCGTCGGGCTCGGCAACCAAAACGTCACCCCGGACGCGCTCGGGCCGCTCACGGTGGAAAACGTGCTTGTCACCCGTCATTTGTTCCAGCTGCAGCCGGAAAGCGTCGAGGAAGGCTTCCGGCCGGTGAGCGCCCTTGCTCCGGGGGTGATGGGGACGACCGGGATTGAAACGAGCGACATTATCGACGGCGTCGTCCGGAAAACAAAGCCGGATTTTGTCATTGTGATTGACGCCTTGGCTGCCCGCTCGATCGAACGGGTCAACGCGACGATTCAAATTTCTGACACCGGCATCCATCCTGGCTCCGGGGTCGGCAACAAGCGGAAAGAGTTAAGCTATGAAACGCTTGGCATTCCGGTCATTTCGATCGGCGTTCCGACGGTTGTCGATGCGGTCTCCATCACGAGCGACACGATCGATTTCATTTTGAAGCACTTCGGCCGCGAAATGCGCGAAGGGAAACGGCCGTCAAGCGCGCTCGCTCCGGCGGGCTGGACGTTTGGGCGCAAACGAAAATTGACGGAACAAGACATGCCGTCGCCGCAAGAACGGTCGACGTTTCTTGGCATGGTCGGCACGCTTGGCGATGAAGAAAAGCGGCGTCTCATCTATGAAGTGCTCGCCCCGCTCGGGCATAATTTGATGGTGACTCCAAAAGAGATCGATTCGTTTATCGGCGATATGGCCAACTTATTAGCCGGCGGCTTGAATGCGGCGCTGCATCGGCAAGTCGACCAAGGCAATGTCGGCTCCTACACCCATTAAACAAAAAACAGTTCTATCTTTTCCCGCTTGGCCATACGTTAAACTGAGGAGACAAGCCGGGAAAGGGTGGGAATATGAAACGATGGCGCTCCCCAAACGTCATGATCGCGATTCCAGGAGCCAGCATAAAGAAACTGTTGATGCTCATCATCCTTGGCTGCATGATGATGTTTATGCTTGTCGGAGCGCTCACATCGCTGCGGCCGGAATACCGTCCGTCGTCATCATCGCTGAACGATATGGCGGCCCATTTTCCGGAAGAGACGTTCATTCGTCTGTTCGCCTTGGAAAATCGATATTTTGCGCAGCTGCTGCCGAAAGATCGGCGGCAGACGAATTACTCATCGCTATTGTTCCGCCTGGCGACGAGCATCAATCCCGATGACCCGCGCAGCCTGCTTGGCAGCGAGCTGCCGGGCTTTGCCCTTTATGACAGCAAAATTCTCATCGCTGGTGAAGGAACGGATTATACGAACATGCCATACGAATCAGCGCCGCCGCTTGAGGCGATGCTTGCGGAACGGCAAGCCTCGGTCGATGAACTCGAACAAGCAAACAAGAACGAAGATGAAAAACCGGTTCCCCCGCCATCGCAGACGACCGGAGGGAAAAAAGTGGTCTACATTTACAATACCCATACGCATGAGTCGTTTTTGCCGGCGCTCAAAGGGGTCACTGACCCGGATTTGGCGTTTCACCCGACGGTCAACATCACAAAAGTGGGGGAAAAGTTAGCGGAAGAACTGGAAAAGCGCGGCATCGGGGCTGAAGTGAGCAAAATCGACATTGTCAGCGAATTGTTAAAGAAAGGGATGAAATACTCCCAATCGTATGATATGTCCCGCCAAACAGTGGTCGCAGCAATGAAGCAAAATCGTGACTTGCACTACTTCATCGATATCCATCGCGATTCGCGGCGGCGGAACTATACGACGGCTACGATCAACGGCGTTGATTATGCGCGTGTCGCATTCATTATTGGCGGAGAAAACGCGACATACGAGAAAAACTTGCAGCTGGCTACCGCGTTGCATCAGTTGCTGCAAAAGAAATATCCAGGGTTGAGCCGCGGGGTGATCGAGAAAAAAGGAGCCGGGACGAACGGCAAGTTTAATCAAGATTTATCGGAAAACGCGATTTTAATTGAAGTCGGCGGTGTTGACAATACGTTTACGGAGTTGTTTCGTTCCGTGTCGGCGCTCGCTGACGTATTCAGCGACTATTATTGGCAGGCGGAAAAAGTCGAAGCGCCGGCTCCGGCGGAGAAAAAGTAAAGGAGCGTCACTATGGCACGATGGTTCATCCGCTTTACTCTAGCGATCTTTCTTCTTTTTTTCGGCGTGTTGTTTGGCATGCAAGAGGCGCATCGCGGCATGGAACGGATGCGCGGTTATGCCGATCCGTCGTTTCCATCCGTCATCGATATGAAAAAAAGGGAAAATGGTGAGGTGGAAGCGGCGGTGTTTGGCCGGCCGGTCGTTGCTGGAGATTTAGGAGAAAAGCAAGAAACGATTCGCGAGCTGAAAACGTTCAACTTGTTCTCTAGGCTCGGCCAACTTTTTGCCGATGCTGTCACCGCGCTCATGGAAATGCTGTTTTCGCTCGTCGGCCGGGTGTTGGACTAGCCCGTTCATGTGCGGACGAAACAGGAACGTGCCGTCACAATGGCGGCTTTTTCTTTTTTACGCCGTCCGCCGGCTGGAGCACAAAGTGCTGCGCTTTCCATATTGTCGATTGTTTTCTTGGCGCGGCTCTTTCTGTTTCGCGTCTTTCCGGAAAGCTCGAACGGCGGCTTGGCTTTTCGTTCATCATTGAATCTTCTTCGCGCTGTTGCTATAATCAAAGCTAGTGTAGTTTTGCGAAGAAGCAGGAGTGAGAGACGATGAACCGGGAAGAACGGTTGAAACGGCAGGAACGGATCCGCAATTTTTCGATTATTGCCCACATTGACCACGGAAAATCGACGCTGGCGGACCGCATTTTGGAAAAAACGGGGGCGTTGTCGGAGCGCGAATTGCGCGAGCAGACGCTCGATACGATGGAGCTTGAGCGCGAGCGCGGCATCACGATTAAATTGAATGCGGTCCAGTTGACATATAGAGCGAAAAATGGCGAAGAGTACATTTTCCATTTGATCGACACGCCGGGCCATGTCGACTTTACGTACGAAGTGTCGCGCAGTTTGGCTGCCTGCGAAGGGGCGATTTTGGTCGTCGATGCGGCGCAAGGCATTGAAGCGCAGACGCTCGCCAACGTGTATTTGGCGATCGACAATAATTTGGAAATTTTGCCGGTCATTAACAAAATCGATTTACCAAGCGCCGAACCGGAGCGTGTGCGTCAAGAAATTGAGGATGTCATCGGCTTGGACGCCTCTGACGCGGTGCTTGCTTCGGCCAAAGTCGGCATCGGCATCGAAGAAATTTTGGAAAAAATCGTCGAAAAAATTCCGGCTCCCTCGGGAGATCCGGATGCGCCGCTGAAAGCGCTCATTTTTGATTCCCTTTATGACCCGTACCGCGGCGTTGTCGCCTATGTCCGCGTCGTCGACGGAACGGTGAAGCCGGGACAGCGCATTAAAATGATGTCGACCGGCAAAGAGTTTGAAGTGACGGAAGTCGGCGTGTTCACGCCGAAGCAAAAAGTCGTCGACGAATTGACGGTCGGTGATGTCGGCTATTTGACTGCCTCGATTAAAAACGTGAAAGATACGCGCGTCGGCGATACGATCACCGATGCCGAACGGCCGGCAGCTGAACCGCTCCCGGGCTATCGGAAGCTCAATCCGATGGTGTTTTGCGGGATGTATCCGATCGATACGGCGCGCTACAACGATTTGCGCGAGGCGCTCGAGAAGCTGCAATTGAACGATGCGGCGCTCCACTTTGAGCCGGAAACGTCGCAGGCGCTTGGGTTCGGCTTTCGCTGTGGATTTCTCGGCTTGCTTCATATGGAAATCATCCAAGAGCGGCTCGAGCGCGAATTTCATATCGATTTGATCACGACCGCGCCGAGCGTCGTTTACAAGGTGCATTTGACCGACGGAACGGAAGTTGACGTCGACAACCCGACGAACATGCCCGACCCGCAAAAAATCGACCGCATTGAAGAGCCGTATGTGAAAGCGACGATCATGGTGCCAAACGACTATGTCGGGCCGGTGATGGAGCTGTGTCAAGGAAAGCGCGGCACGTTTGTCGATATGCAATATTTGGATGAAAAGCGCGTCATGCTCATTTACGATATTCCGCTCTCCGAGATCGTCTACGACTTTTTCGACGCTTTAAAGTCGAACACAAAAGGGTACGCGTCATTCGACTACGAATTGATCGGCTACCGGCCGTCCAATCTCGTCAAGATGGATATTTTGCTAAACGGCGAAAAAATCGATGCCTTATCGTTTATCGTTCATCGCGACTCTGCGTACGAGCGCGGCAAAGCGATCGTTGAAAAGCTGAAAGATTTGATTCCACGCCAGCAATTTGAAGTGCCGGTGCAGGCGGCGATCGGCAACAAGGTCATCGCCCGTTCGACAATCAAAGCGTTGCGCAAAAACGTGCTCGCAAAATGTTACGGCGGCGACGTGTCGCGGAAGCGGAAGCTGCTTGAGAAGCAAAAAGAAGGAAAGAAGCGGATGAAACAAATCGGGTCGGTCGAAGTGCCGCAAGAAGCGTTTATGGCCGTCTTGAAAATCGACGACCAGAAAAAATAACGAGCAAGGCTGTCTCCGTTGGGGATAGCCTTGTTTGTTTCCTGCGGCGCCGCCGGCTGAAAGGAGGAGGACCGATGGCCGTTTCAGCGTATTTTCATATTCCATTTTGCGCCCATATTTGCCATTATTGCGATTTTAACAAAGTATTCGCCGCCGGCCAGCCGATTGACGACTATTTGCGGGCGATGGACAAAGAAATGGCGTGGACGGCGGCGGAATTTGGCAGCCAACTCAAGACGCTGTTTATCGGCGGCGGTACGCCGACGGTGCTTGAGCCGACGCAGCTCGGCTGTTTGCTTGCGAGCATCCACCGCCATTTTCAGTTTGACCCACAAACGGCCGAATTTACCGTCGAAGCCAACCCGGACGGCTTGACGAAAGAAAAGCTCGCTATTTTGCGCGATGCCGGAGTGAATCGGCTGAGCCTGGGGGTGCAGACATTTGACGATCAGCTTCTGCAAACGATCGGCCGCACGCACCGGCGAGGCGACGTCATACGGGCTGTAGCGTTGGCCAGAGAAGTCGGGTTTCAGAACATCAGCATTGATGTCATGTACGGTTTGCCGGGGCAGACGCTTGAGCAGTTTACGGCCGATTTAGAAGCGGCGTTTTCGCTTCATGTGCCGCATCTTTCTGCTTATTCCCTCATTTTGGAGCCAAGGACGATTTTTTATAACGAATGGCGGAAAGGGCGGCTCCGTCTACCGGGCGAAGAGATGGAAGCCGAGATGTACGAAGCGGCGATGGAGCAGATGGCTGCCGCTGGCTATCGGCAATACGAAATCAGCAACTATGCTTTGCCGGGATTTGAAAGCCGGCACAACTTGACGTACTGGAACAATGAGGAGTACTACGGCATCGGCGCTGGGGCGCACAGCTATATCGATGGGGTGCGGCGGGCGAATATCGGCCCCATCCGGCATTACATCAGCGCGATCGAACGCGGCCAATGGCCGCACCGCGATGTGCGCCGCTTGACCGTTCGCGAGCAGATGGAAGAGGAAATGTTTTTAGGGCTGCGCAAGACGGAAGGGGTGTCCAAAGTCTGCTTTCGGCAAAAGTTCGGCCGCGACCTCCATGACATATTTGGCGCGGCGATCCGCCGGGAAATCGAAAACGGACGCCTCGAGGAAACGGAGACTCACATCCGCTTGACAAAACGGGGCAAGCTGCTCGGCAATGAAGTGTTTGCCGCGTTCCTTTGCGAAATGTAAACATTGACATTTGCCGGGCGATTTGCTACCCTAGTAGTAGATTTAGCACTCGAATTGTTCGAGTGCTAACAGAGGTGAGACACGTGCTAACGGAC
This sequence comes from Geobacillus sp. WSUCF1, assembly GCF_000422025.1. NCBI lineage: Bacteria > Bacillati > Bacillota > Bacilli > Caryophanales > Anoxybacillaceae > Geobacillus > Geobacillus sp. WSUCF1. The sequence continues at coordinate 6,600 of NZ_ATCO01000016.1, forward strand.
CGCCAACTGCTGATTTTGCAGGTGATTATCGACGATTTCATTCGTTCTGGGCAGCCGGTCGGTTCGCGGACGTTATCGAAAAAGCATCAAATCGCGTTCAGCTCGGCGACGATCCGCAATGAGATGGCGGATTTGGAGGAGCTCGGCTATATTGAAAAAACGCACATTTCTTCCGGCCGTGTGCCGTCGGAAAAAGGGTACCGCTACTACGTCGACCATTTGCTGCCGCCGCAGCGGCTGACAAGGGCGGACATTCAAAAAATCCGCTCTGTGTTTGCTGAGCGCATCTATGAGCTGGAAAAACTGATGCAAAAGTCAGCGCAAATTTTATCCGAGCTGACGAACTATACATCCATTGCGCTCGGGCCGACGTTTAAAGAAAGCAAACTGAAGCGGATGCAAATCGTTCCGCTCAACGAGCAGACAGCTGTCGCCATCGTCGTGACGGACACCGGCCATGTTGAAAACCGGGTCGTGACGATTCCGTCATCAATGGACGCAGGCGACCTCGAAAAAATGGTCAACATTTTCAACGAGCGGCTCGCCGGCGTTCCGCTCATGGATTTGAAAGAAAAAATGGAGACGGAAGTGGCCGACGTAATGCGCCGGCACATCCGCAACTACGACAGCGTGCTCAATACGCTCATGGAGACGCTCGATGCCCCTGAAGAAGAAAAAGTGTTTTTCGCTGGCAAGGCGAATATGCTCAACCAGCCGGAGTTCAGCGACATCCAAAAAGTGCGCCCGCTTCTGGACATCATTGAGCAGGAAAAAGACATTTATCGCCTGCTCCGCAAGCAAACCCAAAAAGGAGTGCGGGTTTCGATCGGGCATGAAAACGAACTGCGCGGCATGGAAAACTGCAGCTTGATTACAGCGACCTATTCGGTCGGCGATGAGCCGCTCGGGGCGATCGCGATTCTTGGTCCAACGCGCATGGAATACTCGCGCGTCATCACGGTCTTAAACCGTGTCGCTTCCGATTTGTCGGCCGCGCTCGCGAAATGGTATCAAAGTCAATAAGAATGGCCATATTGGATAACGGATGGATCGCGCATCCATCCTTTCCTTGTGGCCATTGATACATAAAAGGGAAGAGCCCCGGCAGGGAGGTGAAAGCGATGGAGCAAGGAGAAAAACAAGTGATGGAACAAGCTACATACGATGAGCCGGAGCGGGAGCAACCGATCGAGGAAAAAGCCGCCCCGCAGCCCGAGGGGGAATCAGGCGGCGTTCCGCTTGAAGAGGCCGGTGGGGAGGAAGCGGCGGAGCCGGCGGAAAAAGCGCCAACGGCCGAGGAGTTGGCGGCGGCCAAGGCGCAGATCGCCGAATTGAAAGCGAAGCTTTCAGAGATGGAACACCGGTATCTCCGCCTGTACGCCGATTTTGAAAACTTCCGCCGCCGGACGCGCCAGGAGATGGAAGCGGCTGAAAAATACCGCGCCCAAAGCTTGGCGAGCGATTTGCTTCCGGTGCTTGACAACTTTGAACGCGCGTTGAAAATAGAGACGGACAACGAACAGGCGAAATCGATTTTGCAAGGGATGGAAATGGTGTACCGGTCGCTTGTTGACGCCTTGAAGAAAGAAGGCGTCGAGGCGATCGAGGCGGTCGGAAAGCCGTTTGACCCTTATTTGCACCAAGCCGTCATGCAGGCGGAAGCGGAAGGCTATGAGCCGAACACGGTTGTTGAGGAGCTGCAAAAAGGTTATAAGCTGAAAGACCGCGTGCTGCGGCCCGCCATGGTCAAAGTAAGCCAATAAACGGAAACGGAGGGTGATCAGTGATGAGCAAAATTATCGGCATCGACTTAGGAACGACGAACTCTTGCGTCGCCGTGTTAGAAGGCGGCGAAGTGAAAGTCATTCCGAATCCGGAAGGAAACCGCACGACCCCGTCGGTCGTCGCGTTTAAAAACGGCGAACGCCTAGTCGGCGAAGTCGCCAAACGGCAAGCGATCACGAACCCGAACACGATCATCTCGATCAAGCGCCATATGGGGACGGATTACAAAGTCGAAATCGAAGGGAAGCAATATACGCCGCAAGAAATTTCGGCGATCATTTTGCAATACTTGAAGTCGTACGCCGAAGACTATTTGGGCGAGCCGGTGACGCGTGCGGTCATCACGGTGCCGGCGTATTTCAACGACGCCCAGCGCCAAGCGACGAAAGACGCCGGCCGCATCGCCGGCCTCGAAGTCGAGCGCATCATCAACGAGCCGACGGCCGCGGCGCTTGCTTACGGCCTTGATAAAGAAGAAGACCAAACGATTCTCGTCTATGACTTAGGCGGCGGGACGTTTGACGTCTCGATTTTGGAGCTTGGCGACGGCGTGTTTGAAGTGAAGGCGACGGCCGGCGACAACCATTTGGGCGGCGACGACTTCGACCAAGTGATCATCGATTATTTGGTCAATCAGTTCAAGCAAGAGCACGGCATCGATTTGTCGAAAGACAAAATGGCGCTCCAACGCTTGAAAGATGCCGCGGAAAAAGCGAAAAAAGAGCTGTCCGGCGTCACGCAGACACAAATCTCGCTTCCGTTTATCAGCGCCAATGAAAACGGTCCGCTCCATTTGGAAATGACGTTGACAAGAGCGAAATTTGAAGAGTTGTCCGCCCACCTCGTCGAGCGGACGATGGGGCCGGTCCGCCAGGCGCTTCAAGACGCCGGCTTGACGCCAGCCGATATTGATAAAGTCATTTTGGTCGGCGGTTCGACGCGCATTCCAGCTGTCCAAGAAGCGATCAAGCGCGAGCTTGGCAAAGAGCCGCACAAAGGCGTCAACCCGGACGAAGTCGTTGCCATCGGTGCGGCGATCCAGGGCGGGGTGATCGCCGGCGAAGTGAAAGATGTCGTCCTGCTTGACGTGACCCCGCTTTCGCTTGGCATTGAAACGATGGGCGGCGTATTTACGAAACTGATCGAACGGAACACGACGATCCCGACAAGCAAATCGCAAGTGTTCACAACGGCGGCTGACAATCAAACGACGGTCGACATTCACGTCTTGCAAGGAGAGCGCCCGATGGCGGCGGACAACAAATCGCTCGGCCGCTTTCAGCTGACCGGCATTCCGCCGGCGCCGCGCGGCGTGCCGCAAATTGAAGTGACGTTTGATATTGACGCCAACGGCATCGTTCACGTGCGCGCCAAAGATTTAGGAACGAACAAAGAGCAGTCGATTACGATCAAATCGTCGTCCGGCCTGTCGGAAGAAGAAATTCAGCGCATGATTAAAGAAGCGGAAGAAAACGCCGAAGCCGACCGTAAGCGGAAAGAAGCCGCCGAGTTGCGCAACGAAGCCGACCAGCTCATTTTCATGACCGACAAAACGTTAAAAGAAGTCGAAGGAAAAGTGAGCGCCGATGAGATCAAGAAGGCGCAGGATGCGAAAGAGGCGTTGAAAGCGGCGCTCGAGAAAAACGACATCGACGACATCCGCAAGAAAAAAGACGCGCTGCAAGAAGCGGTGCAGCAGCTGTCGATCAAGCTGTATGAACAAGCAGCGAAACAGGCGCAAAGTGCAGGATCGCAAGGCGGCGCTGCCAATCATAAAGACAACGTGGTGGACGCCGAGTTTGAAGAAGTGAACGACGATAAATAATGCAACCGAAAGTCAAAGTCAGGCCTGCCTTGGCTTTGACTTTTTTTCTAGCATTGACATATTGCCTTGCCGCAGAGGGAAATGATAAAATTAAATTTATGTGAGTGAATCGGGAGTGGATGATCAACGATGGCGAAGCGCGATTATTACGAGATTCTCGGCGTCAGCAAAAACGCGACGAAAGACGAGATCAAAAAAGCGTATCGAAAGCTTTCGAAGCAGTATCATCCAGATGTGAACAAAGCCCCGGACGCCGCGGAGAAGTTTAAGGAAATTAAAGAGGCGTACGAAGTGTTAAGCGATGATGAAAAGCGGGCCCGCTACGACCGCTTCGGCCATGCCGACCCGAACGAAACGTTTGGCGGCGGCGGATTCCAAGGCGGAGGGTTTGATTTCGGCGGCTTTAGCGGCTTTGGCGGTTTTGAAGATATTTTTGAAACGTTTTTCGGCGCCGGTCCGCGCAGGCGGACGAGCGGTCCGCGCAAAGGCGCGGATGTCGAGTATATGATGACGCTTACGTTTGAAGAAGCGGCGTTCGGAAAAGAAACGGAAATTGAAATTCCGCGGGAAGAGACGTGCGACACGTGCCAGGGCAGCGGAGCGAAACCGGGCACAAGCCCGACGTCTTGTCCGCATTGCCACGGCAGCGGGCAAGTGACAAGCGAACAAGCGACGCCATTTGGCCGCATCGTCAACCGCCGGACATGTCCCGTCTGCGGCGGCACGGGCCGGTACATTCCGGAGAAATGCCCAACGTGCGGCGGCACGGGACGCGTCAAACGGCGGAAAAAAATTCACGTCAAAATTCCAGCCGGCGTCGACGACGGCCAGCAGCTGCGCGTCGCCGGCCAAGGGGAGCCAGGGGTCAATGGCGGGCCGCCGGGCGATTTGTACATCATCTTCCGAGTCGAACCACATGAGTTTTTCAAACGCGACGGCGACGATATTTATTGCGAAGTGCCGTTGTCGTTCGCCCAGGCGGCGCTCGGCGATGAGATCGAAGTGCCGACGCTCCATGGCCATGTAAAGCTGAAAATCCCGGCCGGCACGCAAACGGGCACGCGCTTCCGCTTGAAGGGAAAAGGGGTGCCGAACGTGCGCGGCTACGGCCAAGGCGATCAGCACGTCATTGTCCGCGTTGTGACGCCGACGAAGCTGACCGAAAAGCAAAAGCAGCTGTTGCGCGAGTTTGATCGGCTCGGCGGAGACACGATGCACGACGGGCCGCACGGCCGTTTTTTTGAGAAAGTCAAAAAGGCGTTTAAAGGAGAAGCGTAAGCGCGATGAAATGGTCAGAAATCAGCATTCATACGACGCATGAGGCGGTCGAGGCGATTTCGAACATTTTGCATGAAGCGGGCGCCGGCGGTGTCGTCATCGAAGACCCATACGATTTGGTCAAAGAACGGGACGACTGGTACGGCGAGATCGTCGAGCTCAACCCGGACGACTATCCGGAAGAAGGGGTGATCATTAAGGCATATTTGCCGGTCAACAGTTTTCTTGGCGAAACGGTCGAACAAATTAAGCAGGCGATTAACAATTTATGGATGTATGATATCGACCTTGGCAAAAATAAAATTACATTGAGCGAAGTAAATGAAGAGGAATGGGCAACGGCGTGGAAAAAGCATTATCACCCGGTGAAAGTGTCCGAAAAGTTTACGATCGTGCCGACGTGGGAAACGTACGAGCCGGCGTCTCGTGATGAGCTGATCATCGAAATGGATCCGGGCATGGCGTTTGGGACCGGCACGCACCCGACAACGGTCATGTGTCTGCAGGCGCTTGAAAAGTACGTGCGCCCCGGCGATCATGTCATTGACGTCGGCACCGGCTCCGGCATTTTAAGCATCGCCGCGGCGATGCTTGGCGCTCAGTCGGTGCGGGCGCTCGATTTGGACCCGGTGGCGGTCGACAGCGCGCGGCTGAACGTGAAGCTCAATAAGGTGCAGCATATCGTAACGGTCTCACAAAACAATTTGCTCGACCATATCGAGGAACCGGCTGATGTGATCGTCGCCAATATTTTAGCGGAAATCATTTTGCGCTTTACTGGTGACGCCTACCGGTTGTTAAAGCCAGGCGGCCGCTTCATCACGTCTGGCATCATTCAGGCGAAAAAGCAGGACGTCAAAGACGGGTTGCTTGCCGCCGGCTTTGCCATTGAGGAAATCAACGTGATGGAAGACTGGGTGGCGGTTGTCGCCATGAAACCGTAAGCAAAGAAGGGATGGCTGTGCAGCGCTATTTCGTTTCCGACCAGGCGCAACAAGGCGGGATCGTCGCGATCAGCGGCGATGATGCCCATCATATCGCCCGCGTCATGCGCATGAAGCCGGGGGACGGGATCATTTGCGTCTTTCCAGACGGGCGCACGGCGGTGTGTGAAATTGAACAAATTGCCAATGAGCATGTGCAAGCCCGTATTGTACAATGGAAAGAGGAGCGAAGCGAGCTGCCGGTGCGCATCTACATCGCCCAAGGGCTGCCGAAAGGTGAAAAGTGGGAGCTCGTCATCCAAAAAGGAACAGAGCTCGGCGCCGCCGGCTTTCTTCCGTTCGAAGCCGCCCGGTCGGTCGTGAAATGGGACGCGAAAAAGGCGGAGAAAAAAGTCGAGCGATGGAAAAAAATCGCGAAAGAAGCGGCTGAGCAGGCTGAACGAACGGTGGTGCCGGACGTGCGGGCGCCGCTTTCGTTTGTTGAGCTCCTCGCCTTTGGCCAAACGGTCGATGTTCGGCTGTTTGCCTACGAAAAAGAGGCGCGAAACGCCCGGCATGCCGCGCTTCCGGCGCTTCTTTCCCGCCTCCGTCCGGGCGGCGCGTTGCTGGCTGTCTTCGGGCCGGAAGGCGGGTTCAGCCCGGAAGAAGCAGAACAGCTTCGGCAGCACGGTTTTTCGCCGTGCAGCTTGGGCCGCGCATTTTGCGGACCGAAACAGCTCCGCTCTATTTGCTTTCCGCCGCCTCTTATGAATGGGAGCTGCGCGCGCCGAACGGCGAAGCGGAGCGCGCTTAGTGAGCAACATTGGCTGTTTCTTATAAAAGTTCGGTCCCGCTGATCCTTAAGCGGGGGGGCAGAGTGAGGTGAACAAGATGCCGACAGTGGCTTTTCATACACTAGGCTGCAAAGTCAATCATTACGAAACCGAAGCGATTTGGCAGCTGTTTAAAAAAGCCGGCTACGAGCGAAAAGAGTTTGAAAGCCGTGCGGATGTGTATGTGATCAACACGTGCACAGTGACGAACACCGGCGATAAAAAGAGCCGTCAAGTCATCCGTCGTGCGGTGCGCCGCAATCCGGACGCCGTCGTCTGCGTGACCGGTTGCTATGCGCAAACATCGCCGGCTGAGGTCATGGCCATTCCGGGCGTTGATATTGTCATCGGCACGCAAGACCGGCATAAAATTTTAGAGTACATCGAGCAGTTCCAGCGTGAGCGCCAGCCGATCAACGCTGTTCACAACATTATGAAAACGCGCGTTTTTGAGGAGATGGATGTGCCGGAATTCACGGATCGGACGCGGGCGTCGCTTAAGATCCAAGAAGGGTGCAACAACTTCTGCACGTTTTGCATCATCCCGTGGGCGCGCGGCTTAATGCGCTCGCGCGATCCGCAGGAAATCATCCGCCAGGCGCGCCAGTTGGTTGCCGCCGGCTATAAAGAAATCGTTCTGACCGGCATTCATACAGGCGGCTATGGCACCGATCTGAAAGACTATAACTTTGCGTCCTTGTTGCGCGATTTAGACGAGCAAGTGCCGGGGCTCCGGCGGCTCCGCATTTCGTCGATTGAGGCGAGCCAAATCACCGATGAAGTGATTGATGTGCTGAAGCGGTCGGAGAAAATCGTCCGCCATTTGCACATTCCGCTCCAGTCTGGGTCGAATACGGTGCTCAAGCGGATGCGCCGCAAATATACGGTGGAATTTTACGCGGAGCGGCTCGCCCGGCTGCGCGAAGTGTTTCCAGAGCTGGCGGTGACTTCTGACGTCATCGTCGGCTTCCCAGGCGAGACGGAAGACGAATTTATGGAGACGTACAACTTTATTCGTGAACAACGGTTTTCCGAGCTGCATGTCTTTCCTTATTCGAAGCGGACCGGCACGCCGGCGGCGCGCATGCCGAACCAAATCGATGAAGAAACGAAGCATGACCGCGTCCGCCGCTTGATCGCTCTGTCCGATCAATTGGCGAAAGAGTACGCCTCCCGGTTTGAAGGGCAAGTGCTCGAGGTCATCCCGGAAGAGCGCGACAAAGAGCGGCCGGATTTGTACGTCGGCTATACAGACAACTATTTGAAAGTCCGCTTCCCGGCAACCGAGGAAATGGTCGGTGAACTTGTCAAAGTGAAGATTACGAAAGCCGGCTATCCGTACAATGAAGGAGAGTTCGTCCGCGTTGTGCCGGATGAAATGGCCCGTTCGGTCAAATGGAGCTCATAACCCAGCCTAGTTGCTGGGTTTTTTCTGTCTTTTTCCGGAGACAATACGGATGGCTAGTTTTTGTCGAGGGAGCATGGTATGATGGTAGACGTCAGACCTTCCATCTTGACGGAAATGGCAGAAAGGGGTTTCTCCGAATGACGATGAATATCGCGAAAATGATCGATCATACGCTGCTCAAACCGGAAGCGACAGAACAACAAATCGTGCAACTGTGCACGGCAGCAAAGCAATACGGCTTTGCTGCCGTGTGCGTCAACCCAACGTGGGTGAAAACGGCGGCGCGTGAACTTTCCGGCACCGATGTCCGCGTCTGCACGGTCATCGGCTTTCCACTTGGGGCGACGACGCCGGAAACAAAGGCGTTTGAAACAATGAACGCCATCGAAAACGGCGCCCGCGAAGTCGATATGGTGATCAACATCGGCGCGTTAAAAAGCGGGCAAGACGAGCTTGTCGAGCGCGACATTCGCGCGGTCGTCGAGGCGGCGGCTGGCAGGGCGCTTGTCAAAGTGATCATTGAAACGGCGCTTTTGACCGATGAGGAAAAAGTGCGCGCCTGCCAGCTTGCGGTGAAAGCCGGCGCTGATTATGTGAAAACGTCGACCGGGTTTTCCGGCGGAGGTGCGACGGTGGAGGATGTGGCGCTGATGCGGAAAACGGTCGGCGACAGAGCAGGTGTCAAAGCATCAGGCGGCGTTCGCGACCGGAAAACGGCAGAAGCGATGATCAACGCCGGCGCGACGCGCATCGGCACGAGCTCTGGAGTGGAGATCGTCACCGGCGGGACGGGCCGCGCTGACTACTAAGCTCGGTTTCGGTCATGCAAAAACAGAATGACCTTTTCGATGGCGCCGACAAATGGAAGAGCAGCCACTGAGCAAATGACGTTGAACAAGACGCTCACATGAGCGAGCTGCACATCAGGCGCTGGGCTGAGCCTGGCGGCAAAACTGGCGAGCGGCTCGGTCCAAAAGGCGAACAAAGCGGCGCCGACGACGTTCAGCCATAGATGGGTGTAGGCGGTCAGCTGGGCCTCTTTGCTGGAGCCGATCGAAGCCAAAAGCCCGGTGATGCACGTACCGATGTTGGCGCCAAGCAACAGAGCAATCGCCGCGGACAGCGTCAACAGCTGTTCGTTTAAAAATCCCATGGCGATGCCGATCGTTGCCGCGCTCGAATGAACGAGAGCGGTGAGGACGATGCCGACAAGAAGGCCGACAGCGACGGATCGGTTCGTTTCTTTCAGCCATGCATCAACGAACGGATAGGCGGCAAGCGGTTTAGCGAGGCTGCCAAAGCCGTCCATGGCAAACAGCACAGCGGCGAGGCCGACAGCGGTCATGCCGATGCCGAGAACAAGGCGATGGCGGCCGAAAAAAACAAGCAGCGCGCCGCTTATAAGAAGTGGGATGGCGCCATCGCCGATATCAAGCGTCATCAGCTCGGTCGTGACCGTCGAGCCGATGTTGCTGCCTAAAATGATGCCGATCGATTGGCGGAACGACAAGTAGCCGGCGGCGACAAGGCCGACCGTCATCACCATCACCGCTGAGCTGCTTTGCAGGAGAGCGGTCGTCGCCAAACCGGCGGCAAATCCTTGCAGCGGCGTGGCGGTAAAGCGCATGAGCCACCGTTTTAACCGATGGCCGGACAACGTGTAAAGCCCAGCTTTCATCATAAACATGCCAAGAAGAAACAAAGCGGTGTAAATGGCAAACAGCATCCAAAACGATCCCATGGGCGATCTCCCCTTTCACCCTATATGTATGGGCCTTGTCCGCGGGTGATGACCGTTTTTTCAGCGCGGGGAAGAGGTGGCCAGCAGGCCGCCGCTGCTTTTTTTATTGACCTTTTCTGTCAGCATGTATTATAATTGACAAGTACAATATGCAATGGTTGTTGTTCGGAGGGAGGGAAGCAGGATGTCCAAAACGATCGTTCGCAAAAATGAGTCGATCGACGACGCTCTTCGTCGCTTTAAGCGTGCCGTTTCGAAAACGGGCACTTTGCAAGAAGTGAGAAAGCGCGAATTTTATGAAAAGCCAAGCGTCAGACGGAAGAAAAAATCTGAGGCGGCTAGAAAGCGCAAGCACTAAGAGCATGCATTAAAGAGGGTGTATAATCGGTGAGTCTTCTCGATCGTTTGAATGACGATATGAAGCAGGCGATGAAAAACAAGGAGAAAGAAAAACTGTCTGTTCTCCGGATGCTGAAAGCGGCGCTGCAAAACGAAGCGATCAAGCTCGGCAAAAGCCCGCTCTCGGAAGACGAAGAGCTGACGGTTCTTTCTCGCGAACTGAAACAGCGTAAAGACTCCCTCCAAGAATTTGAAAACGCTGGCCGTTCAGATCTTGTCGAAAAAGTGAAAACCGAAATTGAAATTGTTCAATCGTATATGCCAACGCCGCTGACAGAGGACGAGCTGCGCGATTTGATCGAGCAGACGATCAAGGAAGTCGGCGCCTCTTCGAAAGCGGATATGGGAAAAGTGATGGGCGCGATCATGCCGAAAGTGAAAGGAAGAGCGGATGGTTCGCTCGTCAACAAACTTGTCCAACAACAGCTGTCATAAATGCAATGGGCCTTGCCGGCAGGCGGGCCCGTTGTTTTTGAAAAGCGGTGCTAGAACCCCCTTTTGTCTCATACATATGAGATGAAAGGGGGTTCTTTTTGATGGTGAAAAAATGGCGCCAGCAGATGAAGCGGTGGATGGCGGAAAAGCTTGAACTTCCCGCCGACATTATGATGGATCTGCCCCGCATTACGATGGTTGGGCACATACATATTTACATTGAAAACCACCGCGGGCTGCTCGCGTTCAGCGATAAAGAGCTCCGCCTTTTGCTGCGGAACGGACAGCTCGTTGTCCGCGGCGAACAGTTTGTGATTAAAACGATTTTGCCGGAAGAAATTTTGTTGGAAGGAAAAATCAGCCAAGTCGTTTATATAGATGAATAGCGAGGAGGAACGGAGATGAAAAACGAATGGGTCGACACGCTCGCCGGCAGCGTGCGGGTCAAAGCGAGAGGGAAAGGGATCGAACGGTTGATCAACGCCTGCGTCCGCCAAGGGATTGCCGTCTGGAACGTGAAAAAGCATAGCGCGGATACCGCGACGTTTTTCATTAAGCTCAGCGACGTGAAACGGCTGCGCCATGTCGCCCGGCAAAGCGAATGCAAACTTTCGTTTGTCGGGAGAACCGGGCTGCCGTTTTTTTTGGCGGCGGGCCTGGCGGAACAGCGGGTTTTGGCTCGGCTTGCTCCTTTTTATCGCGATGGTGTTTTTGCTTTCGAACATCGTTTGGAAGATCGAAATCAAAGGGGCGGCTCCAGAGACGGAGCATCAAATCGCCCGCGAGTTGAAGCGAATGGGAGTCGAGCGCGGCGCATTTCAGTTTCTGCTTGATGACCCGGAGACGCTGCAAAAAAAGCTTACGGAACGCGTTCCGGACATCACGTGGGTCGGCGTTGAGTGGAAAGGGACGTCGCTTCACTTCCGCGTCGTTGAAAAAGAGATTCCGGAGCCGAAAAAACCGATTCCGCCGCGTCATCTCGTGGCAAAAAAAGAGGCGGTCATCGCTGATTTGTTCGTTGAAGAGGGACAACCGCTCGTTTCCGTCAACGACTATGTGCAAAAAGGCCAGCTGCTTGTTTCTGGCATTATCGGCGCTGAAGGGAGGACGAAGTTTGTGCCGGCGTCAGGGAAAGTGTTTGGTGAAACATGGTACAAGTCTACGGTCGTCCTGCCGCTCGAGACGACGTTTCATGTGTTGACCGGCAAGTTCACCGAACGGCATTATGTTGGGATCGGGCGCCTTTTGATTCCCGTTTGGGGATGGAAGAAGCCGGTGTTTGCCCATACCATCGTTGAGACAGAAAAACGGCCGTTTCGTTTTTGGAAATGGGACTTGCCGCTCTATTACGAGCGCATCACGATCCGCGAGGCGGAAGAAGTGAAGCGGCGCTACACGTGGGAAGAAGCGTTCGCGGAAGCGAAAGAGATCGCCCGCCGCGAGCTGCGGGCGAAATTGCCGGAGGAGGCGGCCATTCGCAGCGAAAAAGTTTTGCATCAGGCGAAAGAGAATGGTAAAGTAAGGGTAGAATTGCATTACGAAGTCATTGAAAATATTGCTGTACCACAACCCATCGTCCAAGGAGATTGAGAATGTCAGAGCAGTTCGTTACGATCAGCCAACATGTGCGAAACCCGCAGGAAGCGGCGGCGCTCTTTGGCGTCCATGACATCCATTTGAAGCGGATCGAGGAAGAGCTCGGCGTGTCGATTGTGACGCGCGGGGAAACGGTCAACGTCTCCGGCACGCCGCAGCAAGTTCAGCTCGTTGATGAATTGCTTCGCCATTTATTGATCGTCATTCGCAAAGGGGCGGCGGTCAGCGAGCGCGACGTTCTTTACGCCATTCAGCTTGCAAAAAAAGGAGCGCTTGACGGCCTTGTTCAGCTGTATGACGAGGAGATTACAAAAAACGCCAAAGGGAAGCCGATCCGCGTCAAAACGTTGGGCCAGCGCTATTATGTTGCAGCAATTGAACAGTATGACTTGACGTTCGGCATCGGCCCAGCCGGCACCGGAAAAACGTATTTGGCGGTCGTCATGGCGGTCAAGGCGTTAAAAAACGGCAGCGTCAAGCGCATCATTTTGACTCGTCCGGCCGTTGAGGCTGGAGAAAGCCTCGGCTTTTTGCCAGGCGACTTAAAAGAGAAGGTTGACCCGTATTTGCGCCCGCTGTATGATGCCTTAAACGATGTGTTGGGAGCGGAGTATACGCAGCGGTTGATTGAGCGCGGCACGATTGAAATCGCCCCACTCGCCTATATGCGCGGCCGGACGCTGGAGGATGCGTTCGTCATTCTTGACGAGGCGCAAAATACGACGCCAGCGCAAATGAAAATGTTTTTGACCCGGCTCGGCTTCGGCTCGAAGATGGTCATTACCGGCGATATTTCCCAAGTCGACTTGCCGAAGGGCGTCGAATCGGGGCTTTCGGTCGCCAAGCGCATTTTGGCCTCCATTGGCGGCATCGCCTTTGTGTTTTTGGAACAGTCGGATGTCGTTCGCCATCCGCTCGTCGCGAAAATTATTGACGCCTATGATGAGGCGGGCTTATAGAACGAGAGCGACGGGATCGGTCTTTTCTTGCAAAGCGAGGGGAAAACCGGTGGGAAGGTTTCGTTTTTTTCTTGAGCGGACAAAAACAGTCCGCTTTGTCCGCTTTTGGCTGTTTTTGCTTTTGGCTGTTCTGTTGTTTGCCGTTTTGTATGGGCAAGTGAAGCCGCGCCAGTATGAGCTGCGCCTGTTTGACGTCGCGAAGGAAACGATCCGTTCGCCGGTGACGGTCGAGGACAAAGAGGCGACCGCCAAGCTGAAAGAAGAGGCGGCGGCGAAAGTAGCGGATGTCTATACGTTAAAAAAAGAATATGCCGAAAACCGGGTCGACCTTCTTTCCTCGCTGTTTGCTGCAATTGAGAGCGTGCAGCGCGAGGCGGAGCCGGACCGCTCGCTCGGCGATATGATCGCCAAACTTGAGGAACGGCTGCCGCCGGAATGGCTTGCCTATCTGTCTGCCGCTGAATGGCAACGGTTGCTTGCCGCCTCGCCGGAGGAGCTCAAGACGGCGAAGGAAGCCGCCTTGACCGCGGTGCATGCCGTCATGAGCGAGCGCATTTCCCAAGCGGAACTTGACACGGCGCGGGCGGAAGCGGCCAAAGAGCTTGAATACGCTGCGCTGTCGCCGCCGCTTCGCGAGGCGGTCGCGAAGCTTTGCCGACAGGCGGTCATTCCGAACGTCGTCTACGATCGGGCGGCGACGGAAGAAAAACGGCGGCAGGCGATGGATGAAGTGAAGCCGGTGAAAATTTTGCAAGGGCAAGTGATCGTCGAGGAAGGACAGTTTATCACGAATGATGTTTACCGCCGGCTTGAGCTGGTCGGCTTGCTTGAGAGCGGGCGTCCGTCTTGGACCGCCGCTGGGCTTTTGGTGTTCGTTTTGTTGCTGCTTGCTCCGCTCATTTCCTATTTTCGGACGGAAACGACGAATGAAAAGCTGTCGCTTTATACAGCCATTTTTGCGTTGATGATGACGACAATGGCGCTCATTCGCCTTCTTCCATCTAGCGGCGCTGTTTCCATCGGTTACCTTGTGCCGGCGGCGTTCGGGCCGATGCTCGTCCGCATTTTGCTCGGAGAGCGGCTCGCGATGATGACGACCATCATCGGAGCAGTGTGCGGCAGTTTGCTGTTCAATGAGGAAATTGGAACGGCCGGCGCGGTGTCGGTGTCGTTGATTGTTTACTTTCTTGCCGGCGGCTTGGCCGGGACGTTTTGTCTGCCAAAGGAGCTGGCGAAAGCGAACATTTGGCGGGCCGGCGTGTTTGTCGCCGCGGTCAATATCGTTTCGCTTTTTTCGCTGTTGCTGTTAAAAAACGGCCGCTATTCGCCGACGGAAATCGGTTTGTTGGTGCTGATGGCGGCGGCCTCAGGGGTTTTTTCTGCCATTTTGACGATCGGTCTCTTGCCGGTGTTGGAGGCGGCGTTTGGCATTTTGTCGCCGCTTCGGCTCATTGAACTGTCCAATCCGAACCATCCGCTCTTGCGCAAGTTGCTCACTGAAGCGCCGGGGACGTACCATCATAGCATTATGGTCGCCAATTTGGCCGAAGCGGCGTGCGAGGCGATCGGCGCCGACGGCTTGCTGGCGCGCGTCGCCTGCTACTACCATGACATCGGCAAGACGAAGCGGCCGCGCTATTTCATCGAAAATCAAATAGGCGGCAATCCGCATGACCATTTGTCGCCGCAGTTGAGCAAAAATATTATTATCGCCCATGTCGCCGACGGCGTCGCTTTGCTGCGCAAGCACCGGCTGCCGAAGGAGATCATCGACATCGCCGAACAGCACCACGGCACGACGCTGCTGAAGTATTTTTATCATAAGGCGCGCGAGCAAACCGAGTTTGTCTCGGAAGCGGAGTTTCGTTATCCCGGGCCGAAGCCGCAGACGAAAGAAGCGGCGGTCATCAACATCGCCGACAGCGTCGAAGCGGCTGTTCGCTCGCTATCCAACCCGTCGCAGGAAAAAATCGAGAAGATCGTCCGGTCGATCATCGCTGATCGCTTGCAGGACAACCAGCTGAACGAGTGCGACATTACGCTGAAGGAGTTGGAACTCGTCGCCCGTTCGCTTTGCGAGACTTTAAACGGCGTCTTCCATTCGCGCATCGAATACCCAGAAGTACGAAAGGAAAAGGTGAAGCATGCATGACCATTCACATTGATTTTCTAGATGAAACGAACGAGGTGACCGCTGAGCAAATCGAGACGATCGAGCGGCTGCTCGCCGAGGCGGCGGCCCTTGAAAACGTGCCGGACGGGGCGGAGGTGAGCGTCACATTTGTGGACAACGAACGCATCCGCGCGATGAATCGCGACTATCGCGGCAAAGATGCGCCGACCGATGTGCTTTCGTTTGCTCTTGAGGAGGAAGGGGAAGAAGAGGTTCACATCGTCGGCGCTGATATGCCGCCGGTGCTCGGCGATATCGTCATTTCGATTCCGAAGGCGAAAGAGCAGGCGGCGGCCTATGGGCATTCGTTCATGCGCGAGCTCGGGTTTTTGGCTGTGCACGGTTTCTTGCACCTGCTTGGTTACGATCATGGGACAGAAGAGGAAGAGCGCGTCATGTTCGCCAAGCAGGAAGACATCTTGGCGAGGTTCGGGTTGACAAGATAATGCGCGGCAAACGAGAGCGAGACCGGTTTGCTTGGGCGTGGGCGGGAATGAAGGCGGCGGTGAAAGAGGAAGCTCATTTGCGCTTCCACTTGGCGGCCGCTGTTGTCGCCTTTGCCGCCGGGTGGGTCGTTGGGCTGTCGCGCTGGGAGTGGATCGTGCTGCTCATGACAGTCGGCACGGTCATTGCGCTTGAGCTCGTCAACACGGCTATTGAGCGCGCCGTCGATTTGGCGACGGGTGAGTTTCATCCGTTGGCGAAAGCGGCGAAAGACATCGCTGCCGCGGCGGTGCTCTCGGCGGCCGGATTTGCGGTTGTGATCGGCATTTTGCTGTTTTGGCCGCATCTTCGCTAAACGAATGAGAGAGAAAATTCTAATTTTTCTGTTACATTTTGATTTCAAATGATGAAATGGATGGCGTTTTTTTGTAAAATAAAAGAAAGCAGCGTTTGCTTGCAGGAAAGGAAGAGTCACTCGTGGAGATGGAGCAGCTCATTGCCGAAGCGAAAAAAGCGCGCGAACTCGCCTACGTGCCGTACTCGAAGTTTCCAGTCGGCGCCGCGCTGTTGACGAAAGGCGGCAGTGTGTACCGCGGCTGCAACATTGAAAACGCCGCCTACAGCGTGTGCAATTGTGCGGAGCGGACCGCGTTGTTTAAGGCATATTCGGAAGGGGAGAAGGAGTTTACGGCTCTTGCGGTCATCGCCGACACTCCCCGCCCGGTGCCGCCGTGCGGCGCATGCCGCCAAGTGATCGCCGAACTTTGCCACGGCGATATGAAAGTCATTTTAGCCAACCTCAAAGGCGATGTGAAAGTCATGACAGTCAGCGAATTGCTGCCAGAAGCTTTTTCAGCGGAGGATTTGCATGCGTAAAGAAGGATACAAATCAGGATTTGTTGCCATTATCGGAAGACCAAACGTAGGAAAGTCGACGTTTTTAAACCGCGTCATCGGGCAAAAAATCGCGATTATGAGCGATAAACCGCAAACGACGCGCAATAAGATTCAAGGCGTGTACACGGACGATGACGCGCAAATCATCTTTATCGACACGCCTGGGGTGCACAAACCGAAGCATAAGCTCGGCGACTTTATGATGAAAGTGGCGCTCAATGCGCTTCGCGAAGTCGATTTGATTTTGTTTATGGTCAATGCCGAGGAAGGATTTGGGCGCGGTGAGGCGTTCATCATCGAACGGCTGAAAGAAGTGGACACCCCGGTGTTTTTAGTCATCAATAAGATCGACCGCGTCCATCCGGATGAATTGCTGCCGCTCATTGACCGATACAAAGATTTGTACCCGTTTGCTGAAATCGTGCCGATTTCGGCGCTTGAAGGGAACAATGTCGACCGCCTGCTTGAGCAAATTAAAGAGCGGCTGCCGGAAGGGCCGCAATATTATCCGCCGGACCAGATTACTGACCATCCGGAGCAGTTTATCATCGCCGAGCTCATTCGCGAGAAAGCGCTTCACTTAACGCGCGAGGAAGTTCCGCACTCGATTGCTGTCGTCGTCGAACGCATCGAGCGGCGAGAAGGGTCGCCAACGGTGTACATTAGCGCGGTGATCGTGGTGGAGCGCGATTCGCAAAAAGGAATCATCATCGGCAAGCAAGGCCGGATGCTGAAGGAAATCGGACAGCGGGCGCGCGCTGACATCGAAGCGCTGCTTGGATCCAAAGTGTTTTTAGAACTGTGGGTCAAAGTGCAAAAAGACTGGCGCAACCGTATGGCGCAGCTGCGTGATTTCGGGTTCCGTGAAGACGAGTATTGACGGTTAGAAAATTTTACGCGACATAAACCGTTTTTGCCTGAGCCAAGCTATAGGTAGACCACCAATACGCAATGCCTGCAGGCGGAAAGAGGTGTCATTCCATGCTTGAGTTCACGTGGAAGTTGTTTAGCCAAACAGGCAATATCGACACGTACCTCCTATTTAAAGAGTTGGAACGAGAGCAACAGTTTGGCGGTGAAGAGCAAAACGCTGAACAGAACGAAATCGACCAGCCGATCTCGTAGCATCGTTGTTGGTAGAAGCGGTGGTGATGGGATGTTCGAAACGTGTGAAGCGATCGTCATGCGGACGGTCGATTATGGCGAAACAAATAAAATTGTCACATTGTTTACCCGAGAATGGGGAAAGGTGGCTGCGATGGCAAGGGGAGCGAAAAAGCCAAGCAGCCGCCTTTCTGCTGTTACGCAGCCGCTCTCATACGGCCATTATGTCATCCGCCGCAGCCGCGGCGTCGGCGTTCTTCACCAGGGAGAGCTCATCGACTCGATGCGGGCGCTGCGCGAAGATTTGTTTGCCGCCGCCTATGCGGTGTATATTGTAGAGCTCACCGACAAAAGCACGGAAGAGCAAAAGCGCAATCCGTACTTGTTTGAGCTTCTTTTGCAGACACTACAATATATGAGCGAAGGCCGCGATTTAGAGATTTTGACGTTCATTTACGAAATGAAAATGCTTGCAGTGCTTGGCATTCCGCCGGTGCTGGACCGTTGCGCCCGCTGCGGGGCGACGGAGGGGCGCTTCTCGTTTTCCGTCAAGGAGGCGGGCTTCCTTTGCCATCGCTGCGAGGCGTCCGATCCCCATCGGTTCCCGCTCTCTTCGGCTTCCGTCCGGCTGTTGCGCCTCTTTTTTCATATCGATCTTGCTCGGCTTGGGTCCATATCGGTGAAAGAAAGCACAAAGATGGAGCTGGGCGCCGTATTGTCCGCCTATTATGATGAATATGCCGGCCTGTCGCTGAAGACGAAGCGTTTTTTGCAGCAAATCGGTGAACTGAAAGACAAGCTCAGCCCCGACGGAGGGCAAGGAGCATCATTTTCATTGTGAATGGGGCGTGTAGTATAATATAAATGAGAGTGATAGCGTGTGGGACCTTTTTTGGCAAGGTGGTGAACGACGATCGAACTAAATAAACGCCAAGAGCAGATTTTGCAAATTGTGAAAGACTACGGGCCGATCACCGGAGAAAGCATCGCGGAGAAACTGAACTTGACGAGGGCGACGCTGCGGCCGGATTTGGCCATCTTGACGATGGCTGGCTACTTGGAAGCGCGGCCGCGCGTCGGCTATTTCTATACGGGAAAAACCGGCAAGCAGCTGTTCGCCGATAAAATGAAAAAGATGAAAGTCGAGGATTACCAATCGATTCCGGTTGTCGTCAATGAGAATGTGAGCGTCTATGATGCGATCGTCACAATGTTTCTAGAGGACGTCGGCACGCTGTTTGTCGTCGATGACGAGTCGTTGCTTGCGGGCGTTTTGTCGCGCAAAGATTTGTTGCGCGCAAGCTTGGCAAGCAGGAACTGACGGCGATCCCGGTCAATATTATTATGACGCGGATGCCGAACATCGCCGTTTGCTACAAGGACGACCCGCTCATTGACGTGGCTGAACAGCTGATTGAAAAACAGATCGATGCTATGCCGGTCGTGCGCAAAACGGAGAAAGGATATGAAGTGATCGGCCGTATTACGAAAACGAATATAACGAAAGCATTCGTGTCGCTAGCCAAAGAGGACTAATCCAAACAAAGGAGGAGAAGAATGAACCAGCGCCTTGTTTATGTCGTATCCGATTCCGGCGGGGAAACGGCCGAGCTTGTCGTCAAAGCGGCGGCCAGCCAGTTTCACGCCTCGCCGATTCAAGTGAAACGCGTCCCGTATGTGGAAGATAAAACGACATTGGCTGAAGTCGTCGCTTTAGCGAAAATGAACCGCGCCATTATCGCGTTTACGCTCGTCGTTCCGGAGATGCGGGAATTCTTGCTCGCCGAAGCGGCGCGCGAAGGGGTCGTCGCATACGATATCATCGGTCCGCTCATTGAAAAGATGAGCCATTTGTTCCAGCTGACGCCAAGATATGAGCCGGGTCAAGTGCGCGTACTTGACGAAGATTACTTCAAAAAGATTGAAGCGATCGAATTTGCCGTCAAATACGATGACGGGCGCGACCCGCGCGGCATTTTGCGCGCCGATATCGTGCTCATCGGCGTATCGCGCACATCGAAAACACCGCTGTCGCAATATTTGGCGCATAAGCGGCTGAAAGTGGCGAATGTGCCGATCGTTCCAGAGGTCGAGCCGCCGGAGCAGCTGTTTCGAGTCGGTCCGGGGAAATGCTTCGGCTTGAAAATCAGTCCGGATAAACTGCTTTCGATCCGCCGCGAGCGGCTGAAATCGCTCGGCCTGAACGACCAGGCGATTTACGCCAATATGGATCGAATCAAAGAGGAGCTCGCTTATTTTGATGAAGTCGTGAAAAAAATCGGCTGCGACGTCATCGATGTGACGAACAAGGCGGTCGAAGAGACGGCGAGCATCATTATGAAAAAGTTGAAGCGCTAGCTTCGCCTCATCCGCACGATTTCTTGATTGGAGTCGTGCGTTTTCTTATGGCATATTGCCGCCACTTATATTATAATAAAAAATTGCGAGAAAAATGACCTATATAGGTTTAGAGCGGCCATGAGACGAGTAAACTATTTATAGCCGCTTGTCAAGAAGAACGAAAAAAAGATTTTCGACAAAGTTGTCAATCATTCGGCAAAAAAGCAGGATTTTTTTGCGATGGTGTAGAATAATAGGGGGTGTAAAGCAACCCTTGCTTTGAGAGCGCGGTCATCTGTTGCATAAGATCGTCAAGAAAAAAGTGAAATTTTCTTTTTCTTGCTGAAATATAATATACCGAAGCGCATCTTCGAGATGCACCGCTCTGATGAATCTTTGTCCAGACGGCGGGCTGAGGGGCGGGAAGCGGATGATCAAGCCAGCCGACTTTACGGGCAAGGGGGCGAAACGAACGTTTTGAAAAAATTTGTCGAAATGGAAAGGAAAATCGGCTTGCTGCCGAGAATAAATACGATACGGGGTTGTTCGTATGGGACATCGCATTCCCGAGGAAACGATTGAAGCCATCCGCCGCGGCGTTGACATCGTTGACGTCATTGGCGAATACGTCCAGTTGAAAAAGCAAGGCCGCAACTATTTTGGCTTATGCCCGTTTCACGGAGAAAAGACGCCATCGTTTTCCGTTTCCCCAGAAAAGCAAATTTTCCACTGCTTCGGCTGCGGGGCAGGGGGGAATGCCTTTACGTTTTTAATGGATATCGAAGGCATTCCGTTTGTGGAAGCGGCGAAACGTCTTGCGGCCAAAGCAGGGATCGACTTGTCCGCCTATGAGCTGGACGGCCGCGGGAGTGATGGCAGCCGAGCCGACGAGGCGAAGGCGATGGTCGAAGCACACACGTTGTTGAAACGATTTTACCATCATTTGCTTGTCCATACAAAAGAAGGACAAGCCGCGCTCGATTATTTGCAGGTGCGCGGGTGGACAAAAGAAACGATTGACCGATTTGAAATCGGCTATGCGCCGGATGTTCCTGATGCCGCCGTCAAGCTGCTGGAGAGCCGTTCGTTTCCGTTGGTGTTGATGGAAAAGGCGGGCTTGTTGGTGAAAAAAGAAGACGGGCGATACGTCGACCGCTTCCGGAATCGGATTATGTTTCCGATCCATGATCATCGCGGCGAGACGGTTGGTTTTTCCGGCCGTCTGCTTGGCGACGGGCAACCAAAGTACATGAACAGCCCAGAAACGCCGATTTTCCGCAAAGGCACGCTTTTGTATTTTTTTCACGAGGCGCGCGTGTCAATCCGCAAGCGTCAAGAGGCGCTGCTCGTTGAAGGGTTTGCCGATGTCATCTCTGCCGTGCAGGCCGGCGTTGACTATGTGGTGGCAACGATGGGAACGTCGCTGACCGAGGAGCAGGCACGCATTTTGCGCCGCCATGCTGAAACGGTCACGATTTGCTATGACGGCGACAGCGCCGGAACGGAAGCCGCCTGGCGCGCCGCCGAACAATTGAGCGCGTTCGGGTGCCGCGTGAAGGTAGCGTTGCTCCCGGACGGGCTGGATCCAGATGAATATATACGCACTTCTGGCGCCGACCGTTTTGCCGAAGAGATCGCCGCCGCCCGGCCGCTCATGGCGTTTAAAATGGATCGTTTGCGGCGGGGAAAAAATTTGCAGGAAGAAGGCGACCGGCTCCGTTATATCGAGGAAGCGCTCCGAGAAATCAGCAAGCTGTCGAGCCCGGTGGAAAAAGATTATTATATGCGCCAGCTTGCGGATGAGTTTTCGCTGTCGCTCTCCGCGCTTTACGAACAGTTGTCCCGCTCCAAGCCGGAACAGCCAAAGCCGCAGGTGAACGACGGCGGAAAACCGTCCCAGCCGGCATTGACGAAAAAATTGCTTCCGGCCTTTCAAAATGCCGAGCGGTTGCTGCTTGCCCATATGATGCGGAGCCGCGATGTGGCGTTCATCGTTCAGGAGCAGGTCGGCGGCCGATTTAATATCGAAGAGCATCGGGCGTTGGCTGCTTACATTTACGCCTTTTACGAAGAGGGGCATGAAGCCGACCCCAGCGCGCTCATGTCTCGGCTTCCCGGCGAGTTGCGGACGCTGGCGAGCGAGCTGTCGCTTTTGTTGGTCGCAGACGACGTTTCCGAGCGGGAGCTTGCCGATTGCATCCGGCATGTGTTGAATCACCCGAAATGGTTAATGCTAAAGGAAAAAGAGCAAGAAAAGACGGAAGCGGAGCGAAGAAAAGACTTTTTGACGGCCGCCCGCATCGCGAAAGAGATGATTGAGATGAAAAAAATGTTATCTTCTTCATAACATGGTGGTATGAGTTTTTAAAGGAGGTAATGAAATGGCTGAAAAACCAGCCCAATCAAAGCAGGCTGAAGCTGCCGGCGAATCGCTTGAACAAGTGAAAGAGCAACTCGCTGAGCTCGGCAAAAAGCGTGGGATCCTCACCTACGAGGAAATCGCTGAGCGGTTGTCTGGCTTTGATTTGGACTCCGACCAGATGGATGAGTATTATGAATACCTCGCTGAGCAGGGCATTGAAGTGATCAGCGAATCTGACCTTGAGGCCGATCCGGACATCGACGACTTGGCCAAAGAGGAAGAATTCGACTTAAATGACTTGTCCGTTCCTCCAGGCGTCAAAATCAATGACCCGGTGCGCATGTACTTGAAGGAGATCGGCCGCGTGCCGCTGTTGTCGGCGGAAGAGGAAATCGAACTGGCGAAACGGATCGAGCAAGGCGATGAAGAAGCGAAACGCCGGCTGACGGAAGCGAACCTCCGCCTCGTCGTCAGCATCGCCAAACGGTATGTCGGCCGCGGCATGCTCTTTCTTGATTTGATTCAAGAAGGGAACATGGGGCTGATCAAGGCGGTCGAAAAGTTTGACTATCGGAAAGGCTACAAGTTCAGCACGTACGCGACGTGGTGGATCCGCCAAGCCATCACAAGGGCGATCGCCGATCAGGCGCGGACGATCCGCATCCCGGTTCATATGGTCGAAACGATCAATAAACTGATCCGCGTCCAACGGCAATTGCTCCAAGACCTCGGGCGCGAACCAACGCCGGAAGAAATCGCCGAGGAAATGGATTTGACACCGGAAAAAGTGCGGGAAATTTTGAAAATCGCTCAAGAACCGGTGTCGCTCGAGACGCCGATCGGCGAGGAAGATGACTCGCATCTTGGCGATTTCATCGAAGACCAAGACGCGACATCGCCATCCGAGCACGCTGCTTACGAGCTGTTGAAAGAGCAGCTCGAAGATGTGCTTGATACGCTGACGGATCGCGAGGAAAATGTGCTGCGTCTCCGCTTCGGGCTTGACGACGGACGGACGCGGACGCTCGAAGAAGTCGGCAAAGTGTTCGGCGTGACGCGCGAACGCATCCGTCAAATTGAAGCCAAAGCGTTGCGCAAGCTGCGCCATCCAAGCCGCAGCAAACGGCTGAAAGACTTTTTAGAGTGACCGTTTTGTTCGATAGTTTACTTCTTCGGAAGTAAACTATTTTTTCTTTCTTTATGGGAAAGGTGGTCTATCTATGAATCGGCAACGACGGGAAACGATCATCCAAGAAATCGAATATTGGAAACGTTCGCGCCTTCTGCCGGAACATTATTGCGACTATTTGCTCGCGTTGTACACGGAAGGAGACGCCCGTTCGCACGGACGACGGTGGCGCAGCTCGCTCGCCGCTGGTCTCTGTTTATTGCTTCCAGCCGTTGCTCTTGTCATTTATTTTACTGAATTGTCATTCGTTTTGCAAACGCTCCTTTTCGCCCTATTTTTGGCTGCCTGCTTGTTCTTTTGTTGGCGGTGGCGGAACAAGCGGGAGCTCCTTCACTTTCCGCTCATCGGAAGCGCCTGGATTTTGCTTGTGGCATCCATTCTTGAGGTTGATCGGTATTTTCCCAGGCAAACGGGTGCGCTAGCAGCTGTCGTGCTCGGAAACTGTGTTCTCTGGTTTGTTGTCGGCCGCCTGCTTCACCTTCGCTACTTTTCGCTCGCCGCTGTCAGCGGGGCGTTGCTTGTAACCGCCGCCATCTGGTGGCGCTGAGGCGTGTTGTTGCCATTTCGGCAACTTAGGGCTTTTCCTTGTCCATTATTTACAGTAAAATAAAATTGTTTGCAGCGTTCTTCATTATACATAAGGGAGGTAAAAGAGATGAACCGCAATCCGCTCATCCCGTTTTTCATCATCATGGCATTCGGGATTGTGCTGACGTTCGTCTTGTCGTTTAAAGGGCTAGGCGATGCGAAGGAAATGGCCAAAGAGAAAAAAGGCGGCGAAAAAACGGAACAAACGGCCGAATTCAACCCAGAACAGTTTTACCAACAAACGTGTTCTGGCTGTCACGGCCAAAACTATGAAGGCGGCGTCGGTCCATCGTTGAAAGGGGTCGGGCAACGGCTGTCGATGGACCAAATTAAAGACGTCATCCAACACGGGCGCGGCAACATGCCGCCAGGGCTTGTGCCGGCGGATAAAGCCGATGCCATGGCGAAATGGCTCGCCGGTTTAAAATAATGGATGGTGAACATCCCTTTGCTTTTTGGCAAGGGGATGTTTTGTTTAGTACAATAGAGGCGCGCGGTGTTGGAGAGGAAAGGAGGGGAAGGCGAACCGCCTTCGCGCTGCAGGTGGCGGAAGGTTGGTTGCCATTGCGGTGCTATGAACGAATTTCGCCTGTCGAAACGGCTGGAAACGGTCGCCTCATTCATTCCAAAAGGGGCGGTGCTTGCTGACATCGGGTCGGATCATGCGTATTTGCCTTGCTATGCCTGCTTGCACGGCTGCGCATCAAAAGCCATTGCCGGCGAGGTGGCGGACGGACCGTTCCGCCTAGCGCAGCAGCAAGTCGAGAAGTCCGGGCTTTCTCATCTCATTTCCGTGCGCAAAGGGGATGGGCTTTCGATCCTTGCCCCGGGGGAGGCGGACTGCATCACGATCGCCGGCATGGGTGGGGCGCTGATCGCCCGCATTTTGGGCGACGGAAAGGAAAAGCTTGCCGGTGTCAAACGGCTCATTTTGCAACCGAACATCGGTGCGGAACTTGTTCGCCGTTGGCTTCTTGATCATGGGTGGGAGCTCGTGGCTGAGCGCATTTTGAAAGAAGATGGGCAAATTTATGAAGTACTCGTCGCCGAGCGCGGCGACGCCCGACGGCCTTACCGACATCTTGAGGCGGAGCTACTCCTTGGACCGTTTTTGCGCCGGGAAAACAGCGAGGTGTTCCGCGAAAAGTGGAAGCGCGAGATTGAAAATTGGAAACGGATCATCGCTGATTTGACGGCCAAAGGGCAAAGTGAAGCGGCTGAGCGGAAAAAGCGTGAACTGGAGAGAAAAGTTCAATTGGTGGAGGAGGCGTTGTTATGAGCCGCGTTCCGTACGGCTATGAAATCATTCAGCTTCTTGAGCAGCTTGCTCCGAAACAGTTGGCGCTGGAAGGGGATCGGATCGGTCTGCAAATCGGGACGCTAAACAAGCCGGTCAAAAAAGTGATGATCGCTCTCGATGTGCTCGAAGATGTCGTTGTCGAAGCGATCGATCAGCAAGTGGATTTAATCATCGCCCACCACCCGCCGCTGTACCGCCCGCTGAAGCAATTGCTGACTGATGATGGGCACGGGCGGATGATCGCCGCGTGCATCAAGCATGACATTGCGGTGTACGCCGCCCATACGAATTTGGATGTGGCCGATGGCGGTCTGAACGATTGGCTTGCCGAGGCGCTCGGCTTAAACGATACGGCTGTGCTTGTGCCGACGTATACCGAACCGTTGAAAAAGCTCGTTGTTTATGTGCCGGTGACGCATGCTGAGGTGGTGCGGAAGGCCTTAGGCGATGCCGGCGCCGGGCATATCGGCCGCTACAGCCATTGCACGTTCAACAGCCGCGGCGTCGGCACGTTTTTGCCGCACGAAGGGGCGCGGCCGTTCATCGGCGAGCAAGGGCGGCTCGAGGAAGTTGAGGAAGTGCGCATCGAAACGATCGTGCCGGCCTCTCTTGAACGGGAAGCGATTCAGGCGATGCTGGCTGTTCATCCGTATGAGGAAGTGGCCTATGATATCTATCCGCTTGACAATGAAGGCCGCCGCTTCGGGCTCGGGCGCATTGGCCGGCTGCCGCAGCCGGTGACGCTTGGCGCTTTTGCCGAGCAGGTGAAAACGGCGTTTTCCGTTCCGGCGGTGCGCGTCGTTGGCCGGCTGGATGATCTCGTGCAAACGGTCGCGGTGCTTGGCGGGGATGGGAATAAGTTTGTCGCTGCCGCCGCATCGGCCGGGGCGGACGTATACGTGACAGGGGATGTGTATTACCACACCGCCCATGACGCCCAAGCGCTCGGCCTTCACATCATTGATCCGGGACATCATGCAGAAAAAATCATGAAAGAAGGCGTAGCCCGATACTTAATCACTGAGCTCTCGAAACGTCAATGGGAGGCGGAAGTGGTTGCTTCCAGCGTCCATACTGATCCGTTTCAGTTCGTATGAACGGCCAACGAAAAAGGCTGTCCTGGATGAGCGGTTCAACCGTTTGTCCAAGACAGCCTCTCTTTATGGATGAAACAACCGTCACTCTTCTTTCTTTGTTTTCACTTTCGGCAAGATTTTTTGCAGCGGCACTTTCCGTTCCCTCTTCCATGTCGATGGGTCGTTCGGGTCAAACTGCTCCAAAAAGTCGATCACTTCTTTCGTAATCGGCGTCGGGGTGGAAGCGCCGGCGGTGACAGCGACTTTTTTCGCATCTTTAATCCAGTTGATGTCGATTTCCGTCACATCAGCGACGCGATACGCCTTCGTGCCGGCGATCTCTTCCGATACTTGGGCGAGGCGGTTCGAGTTGTTGCTGCGCGGGTCGCCGACGACGATCGTCACATCGGCTTCCTTCGCCTGCTCAGCGACCGCTTCTTGTCGGAGCTGGGTGGCCAGGCAAATTTCTTTATGCATTTCCACGTGCGGGTATTTTTCTTTCACTTTCGCCATGATATCGGCGACGTCCCATTGGCTCATCGTCGTTTGGTTCGTCACCATGATGCGCTCATTGTGAATGGACAGCTGTTCGACATCATCGATGGTTTCCACAAGATGGATTCTTTCCGGATTGATGCCGACCGCTCCTTCCGGTTCCGGATGTCCTTTTTTGCCAATATAGATGATATCGTAGCCATCGGCGAGCTTTTGTTCGATGAGCCGATGCGTTTTTGTCACATCGGGGCATGTCGCATCAATCGTGACAAGTCCCTTTTCGAGCGCTCGTTTTTTCACTTCCGGTGAGACGCCGTGGGCGGTGAAAATGACGGTGCCATGGTCGATTTTTTCCAAAATTTCCAAACGATTTTCTCCATCGAGCGTGATGATGCCTTCTTCGGCAAACGCGTCCGTGACGTGCTTATTATGGACGATCATGCCGAGAATGTAAATCGGACGCGGCAAAGATGGGTCCAACGCCGCGTTGCGGGCGATGACCATTGCATCGACCACCCCGTAGCAATACCCGCGCGGGGTAATTTTAATCACTTCCATCATATTCCCTCCCTGCCGCCGGTTGTGCGGCGGTTGTTCACCTTCCATTATATCGGAGCACCGGGGAGAAGACAAAGAATAACCGCCCTAAACAGCGGGTGCGCTAGGGCGGGGAAAGAAACTAGATATACAGTTTCGGCTTGGACGGCTTCGGGGCGGCCGGTGCTTCTTTTTCTTGCGGCTCTTCGCGCTTTGCCTGCGGAACGGAGCGTTTTTTTGGCGCCTTGGCGGCCGGCTTTTGTTTCGTTTCGTTGGCCGGTGCGCTTTCCGACGTTGTTTCGCCTTCCCCTTCATCGGCCGGTTTCAACTCGCGGAAAATGCGGATCATCGCCGGAAGATTGCGGATGAGCGGTCCATACTGTTGCACCATCGGCATGACGTTTTGTGCGATGCCAAGCATTTTTTGCACGTTGTTTAACATGCCAACCAAGCCGCCGCCCGTGTTGGATGCGGCGGTGTTAGCGGCGTTGGACAAAAACGGCAGCCCCCACGGAGACGATGCAGCAGCCGGCGGCTGCCCGCGCGAAAACAAGCGGGCCAAGAAGCCGCCGGGGCCGCTGGGGCCAAAAGGCGGCGCCGGCATGCGGGCGAACGGGGCTGGCGGCCTTCCGGCAAACGGAGAAGGCATCATCGGGGGCCGACTGTATCTCATAGCAGCTTCCTCCTTTCGGTCGTGCGGATGAACGAATGTCCTCCTTTCTACAATATGCGGGCAAGGCGGGAAAGGTTTGTTGCAGGATCGTCTTTAGTTGCGGCAGGGGGCAGCGATTCGCTATAATGGTGAAGCGGACGAAGCGGTGCCCATATGCCATTTGAAACGTTAACGTTTACGCTCTTTTATGGAGCCAGCCGGTATTGGATCGACTGTCGGGTGACCGAACCATACTGCTTCCAGACCGATGCATGGATTTGTGAAACGGTTGGTTGTTCCGTCGCGTCAAAGCTTGCCGCCGACAGTCGGAAAAATAGACGGCACGCTTTTGGGCCAACGAGATGGGAAACCTTCCAGTTGCGTTTATTTAATATAGAAGGGAGTGGTGCTTGATGACAGAAACGCAGTTTACTCGTTTTCCGTTTCAACCGTTTATCATCGAAGCGATCAAGACGCTTCGTTTTTATAAACCGACGGAAATTCAAGAGCGCATCATTCCGGGGGCGCTGCGCGGCGAAAGCATGGTCGGCCAATCGCAAACCGGAACGGGAAAAACACATGCGTACTTATTGCCGATCATTGAAAAAATCAAGCCGGAACGCGCCGAAGTGCAAGCCGTCATCACGGCGCCGACGCGCGAATTAGCGACGCAAATTTACCACGAAACGCTGAAAATCACGAAGTTTTGCCCGAAAGATCGGATGATCGTCGCCCGTTGTTTGATCGGCGGGACGGATAAGCAAAAAGCGCTCGAAAAGCTCAACGTGCAGCCGCATATTGTCATCGGCACGCCGGGGCGCATCAACGATTTCATTCGCGAGCAGGCGCTTGATGTGCATACGGCCCACATCCTTGTCGTCGATGAAGCTGACTTGATGCTCGATATGGGCTTTATCACTGATGTCGACCAAATCGCCGCCCGGATGCCGAAAGACTTGCAAATGCTCGTCTTTTCAGCGACGATTCCGGAAAAGCTGAAGCCGTTTTTGAAAAAATATATGGAAAACCCGACCTTTGTCCACGTCGACCCGAAGCGGACGGCGAACCAAAACATCGAACATGTGCTCATCCCGCTGCGTGGACGCGAGAAAACAAAACTGCTCCGTGATGTGCTCCTCAGCTACAACCCGTATTTGGCCATCGTATTTGTCAACACAAGGAAAATGGCTGACGAGGTCGCCGACCGTCTCGCTGAGCAAGGGTTGAAAGTCGGCGTGCTGCACGGCGATTTGACGCCGCGCGAGCGGAGAAAGATGATGAATCTTATCCGCGATTTGGAGTTTCAATATGTCGTCGCGACCGATTTGGCGGCGCGCGGCATCGATATTGAAGGCGTCAGTCATGTCATCAACTACGAGTTGCCTGATGATCTGCAGTTTTATATTCACCGCGCCGGACGGACGGCGCGCGCTGGCTATAGCGGCATTGCGGCGACGATTTACGAGCCGTCTGACCAAGATGCGATTGCTCGGTTGGAAAAAATAGGAATTTCGTTTGTCCACCGTGATCTCGTGCGCGGCGAATGGAAGGAGCTGCCGCCGTGGAACCGGCGGAGCAAGCGGGCGGGCGAAAAAGATGACGAACTGGCGCTGCTTTTCGCCAAACTGAAAAAAACGAAGCAGGTGAAGCCGGGCTACAAAAAAAAAGTTGCGCGCGGAGCTGGAGAAGAAGAAAAAGCGGCTTGGCCGCTTCAAAAAATCATAATCGCCGTCCGCCTTTAACGCAAAGAAAAGGGAGAGAAGAACATGTTAAAAATCGGTTCACATGTTTCCATGAGCGGAAAGAAAATGCTGCTGGCCGCCAGCGAGGAAGCGGCCTCCTACGGAGCGAACACGTTTATGATTTACACCGGGGCGCCGCAAAACACAAAGCGCAAGTCGATTGAAGAGCTCAACATCGAAGCCGGGCGCCAGCATATGCAAGCGCACGGCATCGAAGAGATTGTCGTCCACGCCCCGTATATCATCAATATCGGCAATACGACCAATCTCGATACGTTTTCGCTGGGCGTCGACTTTTTGCGCGCGGAAATCGAGCGGACGGAAGCCATTGGAGCCAAACAGCTTGTGCTCCATCCAGGCGCTCACGTCGGCGCAGGGGTGGAAGCCGGACTTCGCCAAATTATTCGTGGACTGAATGAAGTGTTGACGCGCGAACAGAACGTGCAAATCGCCCTAGAAACGATGGCCGGCAAAGGGTCGGAATGCGGGCGGACGTTTGAGGAGCTCGCGTACATTATCGACGGCGTCGCCTATAATGATAAGCTGTCCGTTTGCTTTGATACATGCCATACGCATGACGCCGGCTATGACATCGTCAACGATTTTGACGGCGTCCTTGAGGAGTTTGACCGGATCATCGGTCTCGGGCGGCTGAAAGTACTGCACATCAACGACAGCAAAAACCCGCGCGGCAGCCGGAAAGACCGCCATGAAAACATCGGTTTCGGCCATATCGGGTTTGCTGCGCTCAACTATATCGTCCATCACCCGCAGCTTGAGGATATTCCGAAAATTTTAGAAACCCCATACGTGGGCGAGGACAAACACAACAAAAAACCACCGTACAAGCACGAAATCGCCATGCTGCGGGCGCAGTCGTTCGATGACCAGTTGCTTGAAAAAATCAACGCTGGGGCGGAATGAGAAAAGGGCTATGCGCCCTTTTATTTTTTTTGCACGAATTTCAAAAATAGCTCGTTCGCTTTTCGAGCGATGTCCGGCGAGGTGATTTTCGCTAACTCTCGCACCCATTTTTTCCGCTCCTCGGGGTCAAAGACGTTAATGTCGTTCGTCCGGGCGAGATGAAGAATTTGTTTCGCTTGGCTTGTCGTGATGGGCAAGCCGTACTCTCGGCTGTACGCAACGAGTTCTTCCGGGGTGATCGTTTTTAATTTTTGCTTGACAAGCTGTTGGTAAATGTTCATCGCAGCCGCCTCCTTGCTTCTGTTCCATCATATGACGTGAATGGAAAAGGCGTGTATGGTATAATAGAAAAAACAAAAAGGGAAAGGGTGGTAGTTTGGTGTCAAAACAGCATAAAAAAAGAACCGCTAGGCCATGTGTTGTATCGGGTGTTGATGATCGCCATCGGCGCCTCTTTGGCGGCGTTTGCCATCGAGCGGCTGCTCGTTCCGAACAAAATGATCGACGGCGGCATCATTGGCATATCGCTGATTCTGGACTACTTGACTCCGGACGAATGGCGGCTGCTCAATTTCGCCACGCTCGTCATCCTCTTAAACGCCCCGTTCATGTATTTCGGCTACAAGCAAATCGGAAAAACGTTCATGCTGTCAACGATTTTAGCGTCGTGATCCTCGGCGTCACCGAACGGCTGTTTCACCATCTTTCCCCGCTGACGACCGAGCCGATTTTAGCCACCGTTTTTGGCGGGTTGTCGCTCGGTCTTGGCGTCGGATTGGTCATCCGTCATGGCGGATCGCTCGATGGGACGGAAATTTTGGGGATTTTGATGACGAAAAGAATCCCGTTTTCGGTCGGCGAGTTTGTCATGTTTGTCAACGTTTTTATTTTTGGCTGGGCGGCGTTTGTGTTTGGCCTCGAGCCAGCCATGTATTCGGTGATGACGTACTACATCGCCTCAAAAACGATCGATGCGGTCATTGAAGGGCTTGACGAGACGCGGGCGGCCTTTATTGTGACCGATCATTATGAGGAAATTTCCGACGCCATTTTGCACCGGCTCGGCCGCGGGACGACGAAATTGCTCGGCAAAGGCGGATATACGGACGAGCAAAAGGAAATCATTTATGCAGTCGTCACGCGCTTGGAAGTGACAAAACTAAAATCGATCGTCAATGAAATCGACCCGGATGCGTTCATCACCATTATGCCGACGCATGAAGTGCGCGGCGCCCGCTTTAAATCAGCGATTCATTGAGGTTTACAAAACGCGGATGGTGGGGTATACTTGCATAGTGAAGCAAATCGGAATGATTCTGAATTAGCAAGGGAGAACCGCCATGGAAAATGGGCTTGTTGTGCAAATTGAGGATGTGTCGTTCCGCTATGAAAACGAGAACGTGCTTGAGCATGTTAGTTTAACGGTGCCGAAAGGGGCATTTTTAGGATTGGTCGGCCCGAACGGCTCGGGAAAATCGACGCTGCTCAAATGTGTGCTCGGCTTGTTAAAACCGAACAGCGGCCGCATTTTTTTGTTCGGCGAGCCGATTGAATCGTTTCGCGAATGGCATCGAATCGGTTTCGTGTCGCAAAAAGCGAACAGCTTCAACCGCAGCTTTCCGGCGACGGTTGAGGAAGTGGCGGCGAGTGGGTTGGCGGCCAAACGCGGCTTATTTCGGCCGCTGACACACGAAGACCGCCGTGCGGTCGAAGCGGCGCTCGCGGCCGTTGGGTTGAGCGGCCTGGCAAAGCGCAATATCGCGGAGCTGTCCGGCGGCCAGCAACAACGGGTATTTATCGCCCGCGCACTGGCGAGCAAGCCGGATTTGCTCATTTTAGACGAGCCGACGGTCGGCGTGGATGCGCGCCATGTGCATGAATTTTACGAACTGCTCGGCGACTTGAACCGCCGCGGCTTAACGCTTATCTTAGTGACGCATGACATCGGGACGATCACGGACCGGGTGACCGATATCGCCTGTTTGAACAAGCGCCTCTATTTCCATGGAAAGGCGGAAGAGTTCGAACATCTTGGCAACGAGGCGATTTCGCAGTTTTATGGCCATCCGCTCCATGTTCTCTCTCACGAGCATGAACGGGCGGAATGAAACGGTGACGGTGGAGGAATGACACGTGTGGGAAGCCATTTGGCAATACGAATTTTTGCGCAATGCGTTTGTTGCCGGCGTTTTGACCGGTTTTACGGCGCCATTGCTCGGCGTTTTTATTGTCGTTCGGCGGCTGTCGCTCATCGCTGATGCATTGAGTCATGTGACGCTCGCCGGCATTGCCGCCGGGCTCTTGCTTGGAAAAGCGGCGCCGGCAGCCGCGAGCTGGAACCCGCTTTACATCGGAATGGGGTTTTCCGTCGTCGGGTCGCTGTTTATCGAAAAGCTGCGCGCTGTGTATCGGCATTATGAAGAGCTTGCGATTCCAATCGTGTTGTCGTCCGGTCTTGGCTTGAGCGTCATTTTCATTTCGATGGCCAACGGGTTTACGACCGATTTGTTTTCGTATTTATTCGGCAGCGTCAGCGCCGTCAGCCGTGCTGATGTTTGGACAGCGTTTGCTGTCGCCGCAGCTGCCGCGATCGTGATTTTGACGTTTTACAAAGAGCTGTTTCTTCTTTCCTTTGACGAGGAATACGCCCGAGTCTCCGGCGTTCGCACCACATGGATCCATTTTTT
>NZ_ATCO01000017.1:0-17221 GCF_000422025.1 Geobacillus sp. WSUCF1
CATTCTTGTCCGATTTTTTCAAAAGCGAGGGATAGAGAAAAATGAAACAAACGATCGCCCACTTTCTTCATGAAAAAATGAAAATCAATCAACGTTTTATTTACAACCAAATGGTTCATTTAAAAAAATACCGCCCGATCATGATCGGGTCATTCGCTGATGACGGCATCCATCCGTTTCCTCTCATCAACTATTACCGCCTCAACGACATCGACGATTTCGGCCGCTTCGCCAAAGAACAAAATATTGTCGCCATTCACGCTCACCATGGAAAGCATGCCGTCGAAATTCTTCCGCTTTGCATCGCCCATCGCATTCCGCTTGTCGTCAGCATCCGCGGCCGCGATGGATCGGCGAAGCATCAAAGTTTGCGGCGCAATCAAAAACGGTACCATTTGCTCAAACAGCATGGGGCGCTCTTTCTTCCTGTCTGCCGCTACCTTGCCAATGAACTGATCACGCTAGGCTTTCCGCCGAAAAAAATTCAAGTTCTCTACGGCGGCATCGAGCTCGATTTATTTCCGTACCGGGAACGGACGATTCCTGCAAACGGAGACATCATCATTCTCTCGATCGGCCGGCTCGTCGAGAAAAAAGGGTTTTTAACGCTCGTGCGCGCCTTTTGGCGCGTGCATGCAGTTCATCCGCGCTGCCGCCTCCGCATCATCGGCAGCGGCAAAGAGGAAGAAAACATCCGCCGGCTTGTCAGCGAGCTGAAGCTCGATCCGTTTGTCGACCTGCTGGGTGCCATGGATGCCGCTTCAATCGCCCGCGAAATGGAACGCGCCCATCTATTTTGCTTGGCGAGCGAGACCGCTTCTGATGGAGACATCGAAGGCATCCCCAACGTGTTGAAAGAGGCGATGGCAAGCGGGCTGCCGGTCGTCTCAACGAATCACGCCGGCATCCCCGAATTGATCGAACACAAACGCACCGGCTATCTCGCACCAGAAAGAGACGATCTTGAGCTAGCGAACGGCATTCGGTTTTTTCTGGAACATCCGGAACGAATTCCATCCTTCACGAAAAAAGCGCGCAAAGTGATTGAACAGCGGTTTGATATCACGAAACAAATCAAGGTGCAGGAGCGGCTGTATGATGAATTCATCAAAAAAACCAGGTAACTGTCACCTGGTTTTTTTTGATGCTCAATTCTTCCCCTTTCCTTTCCAAACAGTAGAAAGGTTGTCCGACGAAAATAGGCCGCACCATTTCCAGCG
Source organism: Geobacillus sp. WSUCF1 (assembly GCF_000422025.1). NCBI lineage: Bacteria > Bacillati > Bacillota > Bacilli > Caryophanales > Anoxybacillaceae > Geobacillus > Geobacillus sp. WSUCF1. The sequence goes on from NZ_ATCO01000017.1 coordinate 1,221, forward strand.
TTTTAGGCGCTTGCCATGTAGCAAACCACACTTGTCCGTTAATACGCTATAAAAGCCGGAGATTTCACGAAGGAGGCCTATTAGCATGAACATCTGCATCATTGGCGCTGGCTACGTCGGACTAACCACCGCTGCCGTCCTTGCTGAACTTGGGCATGAAGTGCATTGCATTGATCATGATGAACGGAAAATCCGCCTGCTCAATAACGGGGAAGTTCCGTTTTATGAGCCAGGGCTCGAAGAATTGATTGCCAAAAATGATAATTATTTGACGTTCAGCGGCCGCTGGGATGATATCAAACGGGCGGCCGTCGTTGTCATTTGTGTCGGCACCCCGCCGCGGCCCGACGGCGGCACCGACTTGCGCTATATTGAAGCGGTGCTCGACCGCTTGGCAACAACGATCAAATCGTACAAAACGATCGTCACGAAAAGCACCGTCTCCGGGGACGAATGAATGGATGCGTGCCGAGCTCATCCGCAAAGGAGTGAAACCGCAGTTGTTCCGCATCGTATCCAACCCAGAGTTTTTGCGGGAAGGGTCGGCTGTCTACGATATGTTTCACCCAGACAAAATCGTCGTCGGACTCGAACCGGATGATGACCAATCGCTTGCCGTCATGCAGGCGGTGTATGCCGGCATCAATGCCCCTTACCTCACAACAAGCCTGACCGGCGCGGAACTGATCAAATACGCCGCCAACGCGTTTTTGGCGACCAAAATTTCCTTTATTAACGAAATGGCGCGCATCTGTGACGCGTTTGCCGTCGATGTCAATGACATCGCCCGCGGGATCGGCCTCGACCCGCGCATCGGCCGCATTTTTTGCGGGCCGGCCTCGGCTATGGAGGATCTTGCTTTCCAAAAGATATCAAAGCGCTCGAACATGCGGCGCGCTCGCGCCAAGTGGAGCCGCATTTGCTGAAGGCGGTGCAGACCATCAACGCCACCCAGCTTGACGTTTGCTTCCAAAAACTCAATGAGCAACTTGCCCCATTGACGGACAAAAAGATCGCCGTGCTTGGCATCTCCTTCAAGCCGAATACAGACGATACGCGTTTTTCCCCCGCTGAAGCGCTCATCCGCCGATTGAGTGAAAACGGCTGTACGGTTGCCGCCTACGACCCGAAGGCAACGCTCTCGGAGCCGCTCACCCGCGTCACACAAGTCCAGTCGGTGCACGAAGCGATCCAAGGGGCGGATGGCTTGGTCATCGCCACCGATTGGGACGAATTCCGCACGCTTGACTGGGGGCAAGTGAAAGCGGCGATGAATGGGACGCTCGTGTTTGACGGTCGAAACTGTTTGGATCGCCATGCAGTCGAACAAAGCGGTTTGCGCTACATGGGGGTGGGGCGCCCGTGAACATTCTCGTCACCGGTGCGGCCGGATTTATCGGCTCCCATTTATGCGAAAAACTGCTGGAAAACGACGAGCATCATGTGATTGGCGTCGACGGCTTTCTCGGACCGACGCCGTCGCCGCTAAAAGCGAAGAACATTGCCCATTTGCAGTCTCATCCACGGTTTACCTTTCTTGAGCTGGATTTGTTGACAGCCGATTTGCCGTCCTTGCTGCAAAACGTCGAAGCGGTCTACCACTTAGCCGGCATGCCCGGTGTGCGAACGAGCTGGGGGACGGAGTTTGCCGCCTATGCTGCACACAACATTTCCACTACCCAGCGGTTGCTTGAGGCATGCAAAGACCGGCCACTCAAACGGTTCATCTACGCTTCGACCTCATCCGTCTACGGCGAGCGGAGCGGCCCGTTGTCGGAAACGCTTGAACCGGCCCCGCTCTCCCCATATGGCATTACGAAGCTCACCGGCGAACATTTATGCCGCGTCTATTTTCGCGAGTTCGCCGTACCGATCGTCATTTTGCGCTATTTCACCGTCTATGGCCCGCGCCAGCGCCCGGACATGTCGTTTCACCGCTTCATCCGCCAGCTGCTCGCTGGACAACCGCTCACCGTGTTCGGCGACGGAACACAATCGCGCGATTTCACCTATATTTCTGACTGCGTTGATGGAACGATCGCCGCGCTCGAGTGGGATGGCGTCATTGGAGAAACGATCAATATCGGCGGAAAAGAACGAGCATCGGTCAATGAGGTGATCCGTCTGCTGGAAACGCTGACGGGAAAACAAGCGATCATTCAGTATACCCCCTCCGCCCGCGGAGAGCCGAAACAAACGTGGGCCGACTTGGCAAAAGCGGAGCGGCTGCTCGGGTACAAGCCGGTTGTAACGCTTGAGGGCGGCCTACAAAAAGAGATCGAATACATCCGTTCGCTGTATGAGGGTGAGCATTTATGAAAATCGCCTATGTCTGCACGGAAAAGCTGCCCGCCCCGGCAGTGCGGGGCGGGGCCATTCAAATGATGATCGATGGGATTGCTCCATTGATCGCCCGACGCCACGAACTGACGATTTTTTCAATCGCTGATCCGCTTTTGCCGCCTGAAGAGACAGACGGAGACATCCGCTACATCCGTTTTCCAAAAGCCACGTATGAAACGGATGTGGCACGTGCGTTGGCCGCGCACAAATTCGATGTCGTCCACGTCTTCAATCGTCCTATTCCGCTCATCGATTACCAAGCGGCGGCTCCGCAAAGCGCCTTTGTGCTAAGCCTGCATAACGACATGTTTTCCCCGCTGAAAATTACAGCAGAACAGGCGAAGCGGGCGCTAGACGCCTGCACCTTGCTGACCGCCGTCAGTGAATACATCAAACGGACGGTGACAAACCGTTACCCAATCGATCCTCAGAAAGTAAAAGTCGTTTATTCCGGAGTCGATGCTTCCCAATACATCCCCGTCTGGACGGAAGAAGGCAGGCGCATCCGCCAAGCGGAACGCGAAGCGTACGGACTCACCGATAAAAAAGTCGTTCTCTTTCTCGGCCGACTCAGCAAAACAAAAGGACCGCATTTGCTGATTCAATGCCTGCCATCCCTTTTGATCCGCCATCCCGAGGCAGCGCTTGTCATCGTCGGCGGAAAATGGTTCGGCGACACCGGCCGAAGCGAATACATCGACTGGCTTCATGAGCTCGCGGCGCCGATGGCCGATCGCGTTCTGTTTACGAATTACGTTCCGCACAGTCATATCCCCAAACTGCTCTTAATGGCCGATGTGTTTGTATGCAGCTCGCAATGGCACGAGCCGCTCGCCCGCGTTCATTACGAAGCGATGGCCGCCGGCATTCCGGTCGTGACAACCAACCGCGGCGGCAACACCGAAATCGTCCGCCACGGCGAAACCGGCTTTGTCATCGATGACTACCAAAACCCGCACGCTTTTTTTGAAGCGATTGATTACATGCTTGTGAACAAACATGAAGCGGAAACCATGGCGAAAAAGGCAAGAACGCTCGTTGAACAGCAATTTCAATTCCACCATGTGGCCAAGCGGTTTGAAACGGTTTATATCGAAGCATGTTCCTCTCTTTCCCCAAACCAATAAGGGCTGTCTAAGAGAAATGTTTTCGGGACAGCCTTTTTCTCTTTCTCCGATGAAATCAACCATGCCGCTCCTTGTGCATCTATCCCCACTCGTCACACTTTCGCCGCCCCCCAGTTCGTCAAACTGCAGAGGCTTCGGGAAATATCCTCTATTTAATGAGCTTACCCAGTCCAATTTCGTTCTCCATACATATCCTAGTAGCAATCACACATATTTCACTTCGTCCATTCCCAAATACCTGACAGGAGGGATAGCATGAAAGACATCGTTATTGAACCATGGCTCGTCGATGAAACGACCCATGAATTTTTTATCCCTGAGTATATCATCCAGCTGGCAGAGGAAGTGCTGAAAAACTACGATTTATCCGTTCAAAACATGCAAATCGTTACGACAAAACCGGACAAGGGAGGAGCGATTTGGAAGCTCGAAACGAAATCAGGCCCGAAAAGTTTGAAGCTGCTGCACCGGAGGCCGACAAGGAGCCTATTCAGCCTAGGAGCACAAGAATATTTAGTGGAAGTGCGCAAGGCAAGAGTGCCGCCAATTGTAAAAACAAAGGATGGAAAAAGTTATGTCGAGGCAGGAGGAAAACTATGGTTTGTGGCGGAATGGATTGAACCGTTGACGCCAGTTGCAAAGGATTTGGAAGGAGCAAGAAAGCTTTGTTATGCCCTTGGTGAATTCCATCGGCTAAGCAAAGGGTATGTCCCCCCAAAACAGGCGGAAATGGCTTCGCGGCTGCACAAATGGCCAAAAAACTATGAAAAAATGATTACGAAAATGAGCTGGTTTCGGAACATTGCCAAATACTACCCTGAAATGCCGGCAAGCCCACCATTATTAGAGGTAGTTGACCGATTTGAAGAACAGGCGCGAAAAGGCATGGAACGATTCCTGCAATCCAGCTATGTTGAATTCGTCAAGCAAGGAACGGCTCATTGGGGGTTGGTTCACCAAGACTACGGTTGGTCCAACGGCCAAATGGGCGCGGACGGAATGTGGATTATTGATCTCGACGGAGTTGCCTTTGACCTTCCGATTCGTGATTTACGAAAACTCATTAGCGGCACAATGGCGGATTTATACAAATGGGATGCAACATGGGTGCGGGAAATGATTCTAGCGTACCACGAAGCAAATCCAATCACACCTGAATTATACGAGCTTTTGATGATTGACTTGGCCATGCCAAACGAATTTTATAAAAATATGAAAGAAGTCGTCTATGAACCGGAAATTTTTCTCAATGAACAAACAGCACAGTTAATTCAAACGATTGTCGAAACCGACCAGTCAAAGTGGCCTGTATTGGCAGAAATCGAAAATGACTGGAAAGGAGTGGGATAAATATGAGGATTTTGATGGTTTGCACAGAAAAACTCCCCGTTCCCCCTGTGCTCGGCGGGGCGATCCAAACGTATATTGCCGGCATTCTCCCACATGTAAGCCGCTTCCATGATATCACCATTTTGGGCATCAGCGATTCATCGCTACCCGAAGAGGAAACGATCAACGGGGTTCATTACGTGCGCGTACCGGGCAAAGTATTTGAAATATACCGGGAAAACGTTGTTCGTTATGTGGAAGCGAACGAGTTCGATCTCATCCATATCTTTAACCGCCCCCGCCTTGTTCTGCCCATCCGGCAGGCAGCGCCCGACGCCAAAATGACGTTAAGTATGCACAATGATATGTTTCAACCGGAAAAAATCGATCCAGAAGAAGCAACGGCGGCCATCGCAGAAGTGGCCTACATCGTAACAGTGAGCGATTATATTGGCAATGTCATCCGCAGTCTATATCCGCAGGCATCGCCAAAATTGCGCACGATTTATTCTGGAGTAGACAGCGAACGATTTTTGCCGGGAAATCATCCAAAAATGCAGAAAATACGCAACGACATTCGGCGGGCGCATGGGTTGGAAAACAAAACGGTCATTTTGTTCGCCGGAAGGCTGTCTCGCAATAAAGGGGTCGATAAACTCATTCTAGCATTGCCGGAGCTGGCAAAAAAATTTAAAAACTTAGCCCTGGTGATTGTCGGGAGCAACTGGTTTAGCGAAAATGACATTACTGATTATGTCGCATATGTAAGAGCACTGGCGAAACGAATGCCTGTCCCCGTTGTCACGACAGGCTTTGTCCCACCGAATGAAATCCAAAATTGGTTTGCGGCGGCTGATTTGTTTGTATGCACCTCGCAATGGCAGGAACCGTTGGCGCGCGTCCACTATGAGGCCATGGCAGCAGGCCTTCCGATCGTAACGACCGCGAGAGGCGGCAATCCGGAAGTCATTTTCGCCAATGAAAACGGCCTTATCGTAGAAAATCCGGAGGACCCAAGTGATTTTGCCAACAAGATTGCCCAAATATTATCGGATCAATCATTGATGAGAAGAATGGGAGAAAAAGGCCGGCAGCTTGCGATTTCGATCTATCATTGGGAGCGAGTCGCTTCCGAGTTATTGGAAGTTTGGGAGCAGGCGGAGAAAACAGAACAAGCTGTAGTGAGTGAAGAACAAGCAGCCGGCATGACAATAGAACCGCTGAAAGAAGATGCAACAGAACAACGGAACCGGCCAACCCCTAAAGCGGATGCAAAAGAAAAAGTCCACTCGAAAAAGAACGCGGCAGCGTCATCCGACAAAACGAAAAAGGGAAAAACCAAAAAAGAGCGTGCCATATCAATGGAAGACCATCAACAAACAGCCAAACAAAAAGAAGCTGCGGCAGAGCGAACTGAACTCGCGAAAAGCGCCCCAGCTCCTAAACAGCCCCAAACCGGCCGCCACATAAAACCTTTTACCATTGCAAGCGGCAACCAACAAACGCTGGACGCGTCGCCTAAAACGCATTTGAACCGCAAATTGGCTCAAGCGAAACATGACACCAAACATTTTACGATTGCAAGCTCACACTAACACGAATCGAAAATCGCCAACGAAGAAAATGACGGACATCCAAAATAAAAATGAGAATACACTCCCACAGCAAATGAAGGAAACAAACCCTCATCATCCTTTCCTGGCGCCGCAACGCATTCAGGCAAAGATGCGTTTCAACGCAAGGAAATGCGTTACTGCACAAACCCGATCATCGTCACCGCGAGAAGCTGCGCGCGCCCGATGACCGTTTCGTTTCCCTGTTCATCGGCGATCGTCAACTCGGTCGCCGTGCACTTCTTTAATATGCCTTCATAGCTCTTATCCTTCATGACAAATTGGCATTTCAGCGGCGGCAAATGGCCGGGCAGCTCCGCCAAAAAGGCCAGCCGCTCGTCGAGCGCCATCGCTTGGAATTCTTTTTTGGCAAAAAATTCAGTCGGTTCCTCCTCGCCGCCTCGTTCATCGTTGGAATTTCCTTCCTCTTCCTGTTGCGTTCGGCTAGTCCACATAAACGTTTCTTGCATATGCGCCGCCGCCCGCATCGCTTTTGGCTGCACAATGTAAAGCAACGGCTCCGTCTCCACAACGTTTTGTTTCCGCACGTCGATCCCCCTTTTCCATGCTTGCCTTACCTTATATATGTATGCCCGTGATCTCAATAATTGCCCAAGTCAAGCAAAAAACAGCCGCTCCATCAACAGGAACGGCTGCTCGCACGTTTTTAATATCCTAAAATGTGGTATCCCGAGTCGACGTGAATAATTTCCCCGGTGATGCCGCGCGACAAGTCGCTGAACAAAAACAGCGCCGCATCGCCGACTTCTTCTTGGGTCGTCGTCCGGCGGAGCGGAGCGCGTTCTTCGATTTGCTTTAAAATCGAGTTGAAATCGCTCACCCCTTTGGCCGACAGTGTGCGAATCGGTCCAGCGGAAATGGCATTGACGCGGATGCCGTATTTGCCTAAATCGTTCGCCAAATATTTCACGCTCGCATCAAGCGACGCTTTCGCCACACCCATAATGTTGTAGTTTTGCACGACGCGCTCGCCGCCTAAGTACGTGAGGGTGACGATGCTGCCGCCTTCCGTCATCAGCTCTTTCGCCTCGCGCGCAACCGCGGTGAGCGAATATGCGCTGATATTGTGGGCGAGCAAAAAGCCTTCGCGGCTTACGTTCATATACTCACCGCTCAAGTCTTCTTTATTGGCATAGGCGATGCAATGAGCGACGCCATGGATGACGCCGACTTGTTGTTTGATTTGCGCGAAACATTGAACGATGTCTTCATCTTTTGCCACATCGCATGGCAGCAGAAGCGAACGTTCGTCCCCAAGCGTATCCACAAGCGCCCGCACCTCTTTTTCAAACCGCTCTCCGGCATACGTAAACACCAACCGAGCGCCGGCAGCGTGAAGCGAACGAGCGATGCCCCAGGCGATGCTTCGTTTGTTCGCCACCCCCATCACGACATATGTACGTCCTTCCAACGATAAGACCATTCGTTCATCCTCCCAATTATCATTTATTCTTAGCACCAGGTGTTAATTCTATTATAGGCGATGCGGCGGCCGATGTAAATGCACGCTTCCCTTTTGCCTTCCGATTCCTTCATGCTGGCGGCGGTTTTTCCCACTTTGCAAAACCGGCGCGATTCGCTAATATGGTATATGGCACATTTGAATGGAGAGGATCGTTCCATGGATCATGATCGTTTTTCCAAATCGAAGCTTGATTACCATATGCTGTTCCTTTTATTCTTGATGGCGGTCGTCAGCGCCATCGCCATCCATAGCGCAGAACCGATGCTGCCGGAGAAACTGCAAAACGTCAACTTCGCTTCGAAACAGCTGCAATGGTACGCCATCGGCGCTGTCGTGATCGCCTTGACGATGATCATTGACTATGATCGGCTGTTTCAAATCGCTTGGTATTTGTATGGATTCGGGATGTTGCTGTTGCTTGGGCTGGAATTGAACGTCCCAGGATCCGTAACCATTAAGGGGGCGACGAGCTGGTATCATCTACCTGGAGGCAACTTTCAACCATCCGAGCTGATGAAAATTTTTATGATCATCGTCCTAAGTCGCATCATCGTCAACCATCGGGAAAAATATCCCGAACCGACGATCAGCGATGATTTTAAATTGCTTGGCAAAATCGCTTTGACCGTCTTGCCGCCGCTTATTTTGCTCGCCAAGCAGCCGGACATGGGCATGTCGATGGTGTTTATGGCCATCACCGCCACCTTGGTGCTCGTTTCCGGCATCCGCTGGCGCATCATTTTCGGCATTGTCTTTTCCGGTGTAACAATGGTGGCAGTCGTTGTGTTCATTTTCTTTTATTTTCCTGATTTCTTCCATAAGTACATTATTAAAGAAGATTACCAGTTGAACCGGTTTTACGGCTGGCTGGCTCCATATGAATATTCCAACGAACAAGGCTTCCAGCTCATCCGTTCGCTCATGGCCATTGGGTCAGGGGAACTGTATGGGAAAGGATTGGGCAACTTACAAGTCTATTTGCCAGAGGCGCACACAGACTTTGTGTTTGGCGTCATCTCCGAACAGTTCGGATTTGTCGGCTCAAGCATCGTCGTGTCTCTCTTTTTCCTGCTCATTTATCGCATGATCCATATTGCCTTGGAGAGCAACGATTTATACGGCAGCTATTTATGTGCCGGCGTCGCGGGCATGATTACGTTCCAAGTGTTCCAAAACATTGGCATGACGATTGGACTTTTGCCGATCACGGGGTTGCCGCTTCCGTTCATCAGCTATGGAGGAAGCTCGCTGGCGACTTATATGCTGGCGATCGGCCTCGTCTTAAACGTTCATTCGCGAACGCGGAAGTTTATGTTCTCGAGCGATGAATAAAGCCGCTTGCTGCGTCCGCAGGCGGCTTTCTTTTGGCCTTCATCCCGGCCCAAGGCCCCTTCTTTGTTCCGCTCCCCGCCGCGGCCACTGCTTTTTGAACAGCGCCTTCGATGGGTAGGGCAAGGCTGCCTCATCTTTTCTTTTCCCTGTCGAACGGACATACTGGTAGTATAACGATTCGGGCTAGAAAGGAGCTCATCCTATGCAGGTGGACATCATCGGCGACATTCATGGCTGCTTCCGCGAATTCGCCGCATTGACGGAAACACTCGGCTACCATTGGGACGAAGGGGTGCCAATTCATCCCGACGGACGAAAGCTCGGCTTCGTCGGCGATTTGACCGACCGCGGTCCTGAATCGCTGAACATGATCGAGATCGTCTGCGCCCTTGTTGAGCGAAATTTGGCTTACTACGTGCCAGGCAACCATTGCAATAAGCTGTACCGCTTTTTTTTAGGACGAAACGTGCAAATCGCCCACGGGCTTGAGACGACGGTCGCGGAATATCGCGCCTTGCTCCAAGCGAACAAGAGATGATCCGCCGCAAGTTCATCCGCCTGTATGAACAGGCGCCGCTGTATGCGGTGCTCGATGAGGGGCGCCTTGTCATCGCCCACGCCGGCATCCGTCACGACTATATCGGGCGGACGGACAAAAAAGTCAAGACGTTCGTCCTGTATGGGGACATCACCGGCGAAACGAACCCGGACGGGACGCCGGTGCGCCGCGACTGGGCGAAACGGTATCACGGCAGCGCATGGGTTGTATACGGCCACACGCCGGTCGAAAAACCGCGGTTTGTCGGGCGGACGGTCAACATCGACACCGGCTGCGTATTCGGCGGTGCGCTGACCGCCTTGCGCTATCCGGAAATGGAAACGGTATCCGTTCCTTCCTCGATGCCGTTCGTCCCGGAAAAATTCCGCACGTTCTCCTAATCAGCGCACCGTCTGCGCGTTGCCTCGAGGAGGAGTTCCATATCGTCAGGAAGCGGGGCGGAACATGTATACCAGCGCCCGGCAAACGGGTGAAAAAACGACAGCTGCCGGCTATGAAGCGCCTGGCGGCCGATCATCTCCCGGCTCCCGCCGTACAGTTCATCGCCGGCGAGCGGGTGGCCGAGATAAGCCAAATGAACGCGGATTTGGTGCGTGCGCCCCGTCTCCAGCCGGAGCGAAACGTATGTATAGCCATAAAGCCGCTCAAGTACACGAAAATGAGTGACAGCCGACTTCCCGTCTTCCCGCACTTCGCGGGCAATGATGCTGTCGCTTTGGCGGCCGATGGGGGCGTCAATCGTCCCTTCATCCTCGACGATGACGCCATGGCAAATGGCCTCATACGTGCGCACAACGTGCCCTTTTTGCTGCAATGCCGACAACAAATGATGAACGTGGCGGTGCTTGGCGACGAGCACGAGCCCGGACGTGTCGCGGTCAAGCCGGGTGACGATATGGACGGTCGAGTCGAGCTGCTGCTTTCGATAATGGTGAAGCAAGCCATTGGCGAGCGTCCCGCCCGGGTGGTGGCGCGACGGAATCGTCGCCAATCCCGCTGGTTTGTTGACAACAAGGACGTAATCGTCTTCATACAGAATGTCAAGCGGCATCGCTTCTGCGTCCATCCAATCGCTTGTCCGCTCCGGCGGAAAGACAACCGACAGCGTCTCGCCGGCGCGCAGCACATGGCGGACGGTGACGGGCCGACCGTCAACCAACAGCGCCCCGCCATGGAATTTAATATCGGTAAGCGCCGTCCGCGAAATGCCGTTCTCTTGCAAAAACTGGCGCAGCAGCTTTCCGTCGTGCTGTTCATCGATGGAAAAGGTCATGGTAAACGGCGGCAATGTTCGTCACCTTTCTGATCAAAAATCTCCGTCTTGCTCATCGTGTTCCATCCACTTTTCTTTGGCGCCGCGAAAACGGAATCGGCATCCGCGCCAAAAGACCATCACCTCGCCGCAAACAGGAAGCGTTGCCTAACCAAGGAGGCGTGCTTTCCCTCAGTCGGCGATAAACGAGTCGCGCACCCGCCGCCAAAACGGAAACGGCCGAAAGCGGGCGAAACGCACCTTTTCATCGGCCACCCGGCATTGAATCGACTTCACTTCTTTATGCAACAGTGACAAATGGTCGATCGTAATTTGAAAATCGACGTGGTTGACCGGCTTGAGTAAACACGTATGGTGCGCCGGCAGCACGAGCGGCGAACCGATTGTCCGAAACACGCGGTTGTTGATCGACGCCATCTCGGTCACTTGAATCGCCTCAAGCGAAGGATGCAAAATCGCGCCACCGAGCGCTTTATTGTAAGCCGTGCTGCCGGTCGGCGTCGAAATGCACAACCCGTCGCCGCGGAACCGCTCAAACAAGTCGCCGCGAATCTCGACATCCATCACGAGCGTCCCGCTGACGCACTTGACTGTGCATTCATTGAGCGCTAAATACTTTGCCTCGCTTCCGCCGTTGAGATAGCGGATCGTCACCTCAAGGAGCGGGTATTCGACCACTTGGTACGGCGTCTTGGCGATGGCGATGACGAGCTTTTCGAGTTCCTCCGGCACCCAGTCTGCGTAAAAGCCGAGATGGCCAGTATGGACTCCGACAAACGCCGTCTTGTCCAACCGATGGCAATAGCGATGGAACGCATACAACAGCGTTCCATCACCGCCAACCGAAATGACGAGATCAGGTTCCTCTTCATCGTAACGCAAGTCAAAGTCAAGCAAATACGTTTTCATTTTTTGCGCCAGAGCGTTTGATATGTCGTCGCCTTTGGACGTGATGGCGAACACGAGCGGCGCGTCCGTCCGTTTCATTGCCCTTCTCCTTTTGCTTCTTGTTTTCGAGAAAAAGCAGCCTGCGCTTCTTGAATTTCAAAGCGGATTTTCGACATCTCCTCATCGAGGCGATAGGCCGCCTCCGCGGCGCGCTGCAGCCGAACTTTGATATCTTCGGGGAAACGCCCGCTGTACTTATAGTTCAACGAATGCTCAATCGTCGCCCAAAAGTTCATCGCCAACGTTCGAATTTGAATCTCCGCCAAAATGTTTTTTTCACCGCGGATCGTCTGCACTGGATAGCGGATGACGACATGGTACGAGCGGTAGCCGCTCTCTTTTTTTTGCGTGATGTAATCGCGTTCTTCAACAATCGTAAAATCGTTGCGCTGGCGCAATAGCTCGACGACGGTCTTAATGTCATCGACAAACTGGCACATGATGCGCAGCCCCGCAATATCTTGCATCTCTTCCTCAAGACGGTCGAGCGGGATGTTTTTCTTTTGCGCCTTATCCAAAATGCTGGCAACTGGCTTCACCCGTCCGGTGACAAACTCAATCGGCGAGTGCGCTTCAATCATCTCGAATTGGGCGCGAATGCCCCTTAGCTTCACTTTCAGCTCCTCAACCGCCTGCTTATACGGGGCTAAAAACAAGTCCCAATGGTTGACCATCGTACCACCTGCCTACATGTTTTCGATCTCCCGCGGCTTACGTCTCTTGCTGCTCGATGGAACCGCTCATCTGTCGAATTCACCGGGCCGCTCCCGATCCTAACGCGCCGGAAAGGGAACCCCCCGGCTTATGGCTCAAAAAACACGTCTTGCACCGCCTGTTCAAGCGCCTCGCCATAGTTGGCGTTGCCGCGAATATTTTCAAGCAAATAAGACAGTTCATCGTGAAACTGTTCAAGCTCAAGCGTCCTCTCTCCACATCGAAGCCAGACCGGCTCCTTGGCGTCAAGCGCCGCCTTTAGCTCAGGCCACCACGGCTTCGGAATCATGACATATAGAAAGCGGTCATCGGTTTCCAAAATGTACGCAAACGCCAACGCATCCGAATCGACAAGCATATGGCGTTTCGGCGTTACGCGGGCAAGCGGAACCGGAGCATCATTGACATACAGCCAAAGCCGGCCGCCTTCCCGCTCCACCCGCTCGACGATCCATTTTTCGTTCATGTTTTCTCTCCTTCCGCATCAACCATCCGCCCTTTATTTTACCATATTCACCCTATACAGGCGAAATAATTGATATTCGCCGGAAAACAGCTGATAATAGAGGGAGACGACTATCCTGTCTGAAGGGGATTCACGATGCATCAAGAAATCGAAATCGAATTAAAAAACTTGTTAACGGCAGCGGAGTTTGCTGCCGTCCGCGCCGCCTTCCGCCTTGATGATGGCGCTTTCTTCCGCCAGGAAAACCATTACTTTGACACCCCGTCATTCGCCCTGAAAGAACGAGCGGCAGCGCTGCGCATCCGGGCGAAAGAGGGACGCCTGACCTTGACGCTGAAACAAACGCGGGCGGACGGGACCATTTTGGAAATCCATGAGCCGCTTTCGCTGTCTGAAGCGGAAGCGTTGCTTGCTGGTATAGCGGCGCCGCGCGGGGCGATCGCCGATTTGCTTGCAGAACTGGGCATCAACCCACACGAGGTGCGCTGCTTTGGCTCCCTTGTCACCGACCGAGCCGAATGGCCGCATGAAGGCGGCACGCTATGCCTTGACCATAACTGTTACTTGCAAAGCGAAGATTACGAACTTGAATATGAAGTGGATCACGTGGAAGCGGGTGAAAAGCGGTTTTTGCGCCTGCTTGAGGCGCTCGGCATCCCGCGCCGCCCGGCGCCAAACAAAATCGCCCGCTTTTACGCCCGCATGAAAGAAATGGAGGAAAGACGATGACCGTTTCGCCATTAAAGCTGCTCATCGAATGGCAGGCGCTCAATGCGTTCTCACCCGGACGCTCCAGCCTGTTGCCATCGCCGGTGCCATCCTTGTTTTCAAGCTTGCTTGCCGAATCTCTCAGCCGCGGTGAGGAATCTTCTGCCGAGGCGCCTCAAGCTGCCCTAAGCGGTCAGCCCCCGGCGCCCGCCGGCCATCGCAGCGCCCCGCTCGAACATGAAGCGGGTGCTGCAACCAACTCATCTTCTTCCATCGATGCTTTAATCGCGGCGGCAGCGGAAAAATACGATGTTGACCCGCAGCTCATCCGCGCCGTCATTCGCCATGAGTCAAATTTCCGTCCCGATGCGAAAAGCCCGGCTGGAGCGCTTGGACTCATGCAGCTCATGCCAAGCACGGCAAAAATGCTCGGCGTCAACAACCCGCTTGATCCGGCGCAAAACATCGACGGCGGCGTAAAATATTTGCGCCAGCTCCTTGACCGGTACAGCGGCAATATCACTCTCGCCTTAGCCGCCTACAACGCCGGGCCCGGGCACGTCGACCGCTATGGGGGCGTGCCGCCATTTGCCGAAACGCGGGCGTATGTCGAACGCGTGTTGAAAAGCTACCGCACATAAACGAGCGGCGCTCGAGTCACTTTGTTTGAGATCCATGCGTGCTGTTGATAAAATAGCAATCAAACGACAACGAATGATTTTCAAACAAAAGGAGCATCCGCGATGGGTGAACAATGGCAAACTCTTTATGAGGCGATCGGCGGAGAGGAGACGGTTGCGAAACTTGTCGAAGCATTTTACCGTCGCGTGGCCGCGCATCCGGACTTGCGGCCCATTTTCCCTGACGATTTGACGGAAACCGCCCGCAAGCAAAAACAGTTTTTAACACAATATTTAGGCGGCCCCCCTCTTTACACGGCAGAGCATGGACACCCCATGCTGAGGGCGCGCCATCTCCGCTTTGAAATCACGCCGAAGCGGGCGGAAGCGTGGCTTGCCTGCATGCGGGCAGCCATGGATGAAATCGGCTTGTCCGGGCCGGCGCGCGAACAGTTTTATCACCGGCTCGTACTCACCGCCCATCATATGGTCAATACCCCAGATCATCTGGACAGAAAGGAGCATACCCTTGAGTGAGAAGTTTGCTGGGAAGACGACATCAACTTGCTACCCTTCCCAGCCGCTAGGCAACACGAACAAACCGCTCGAGCTGTATTTGTTTATCGATCCTTTATGCCCGGAATGCTGGGGGCTTGAACCAGTCATCAAAAAACTGACGATCGAATACGGCCGTTTTTTTACCTTAAGGCACATATTGAGCGGAACATGGGCGACATGGAGCGCGCGCAAAGGAACGAAGCCGGAGGCAATGGCGAAAGCGTGGGAGTGGGCGGCGAACCGCACCGGCATGTCATGCGACGGCAGCGTTTGGCTCGAAAACCCGATTTCGAGCCCGTTCGCCCCATCGCTCGCCATTAAAGCGGCGGAAATGCAAGGAAAGCGGGCTGGCCTTCGCTTTTTGCGCAAGCTGCAAGAACAGCTCTTTCTCGAAAAACAAAATGTCGCCGATTTGTCGGTGCTCGCCGAATGCGCCGTCAAAGCGGGCTTGGATGTCGATGAATTTTTGCGCGACATGCACTCGCCGGGAGCGGCGAAAGCGTTCCAATGCGATTTAAAAATCACATCGGAAATGGACGTCGACGAAATTCCGACGCTTGTGTTGTTTAATGAAAACATTGAAGACGAAGGCATTAAAATTTCCGGATGCTATCCGTACGACATCTACGTCGAATTGATCGCTGAAATGCTCGGCTTCCATCCTGAACCGTCCTCTCCTCCTCCGCTGGAATCATTTTTAAGCCATTTTAAATTCGTCGCCACAAAGGAAGTTGCCGTTGTGTACAACTGGACGATCCAAGAAGCGGAAACGGAAATGAAAAAGTTGCAGCTAAAGCAAAAAGTGGAGCGGGTGCCCGTCAAACACGGAACATTTTGGCGCTATATCGATGATTCCCGTCCCTAAAAGCAGGGATGGGCGCAAGAAAAAGCCCGGCTGACGCCGGGCTTTTTCTTGCGCCCATCC
>NZ_ATCO01000018.1:0-17266 GCF_000422025.1 Geobacillus sp. WSUCF1
AAAAACCCTTCTTAGCCGCGCCAAGAAGGGTTTTTGGGGGATGTTCTATCCACAATAATGGGAGGGGATATAGTTAAGCTGCTACTATAACAATATATGATTATTTTCACTATGTCAACAGTAAAAAAGTGAACGACTCCCACTTCACTTTGCTTGAGGCGGGAGCTTCTTTCGGAATGATGAGGAAGACGGGGTAGAGAAATGGTGATGGATCGATTGTATGAACAGATTGCCGCGGCGCCGGGTGGGCGGGTGTCGTACGCCGATTACATGCAGATGGCTCTTTACGATGAACGATTCGGCTACTATATGCGAGAGCGGGCGAAAATCGGCAAGAGAGGCGATTTTTTTACGAACAGCTCATTCGCGCCGGTGTTTGGCAAAGCGCTTGCTTCGCTTTGGGTTCGGATGGTGGAACAGAGCGGCCTGCCGCCGGCTGTTTGCGAGTGGGGGGGCGGAGACGGAAGATTGGCGCTTTCGGTATTGGAAGAATGGAAGAAAAAAAGTCCACATACATACGACCGCTTGTCGTATACGATCATCGACCAAAGCCCGTTCCACCGCCGGCGCCAGCGCGAAACGCTTCAACCCGCAGCCGAGAAGGTGGAGCAATATGACGATGTCTCTCGCTGGCTGGCCGAGCGTGGGCCGTTTTCCGGCATTGTGTTTAGCAACGAATTTTTTGATGCGTTTCCCGTTCACGTCATTGTAAAGGAAGGCGGCGTTTTGCACGAATGTTTTGTCGCCGCCCGCGATGGCCGGCTCGTTGAAGAAAAGGCGCCGCTTTGCCGTCCCGCTATTGTCCGCTATTTACATGAGCGCGGATTGGATCTTGCTGAAGGGCAAAGGCTTGAGGTGCCTCTCGCGATGAAGGCGTTTTGGCTCGAGGTTGGGCCGCTGTTTCATCAGGCGGTGATGGTGACGATCGACTATGGCTATACGGACGAACAGTTGCGCGCCCCGGCGCGGCGGCATGGAAGCTTGCGCGGATATTTCCGCCATCAGCTTGTTGCGACCCGCTTCGCCATCCGGGGGAGATGGACTTGACGAGCCATGTACAATGGGATGCGCTTCGCTTGTACGCCCGTCAGGCTGGGTGGGAGGAAGTGGCGTTCGTTCGCCAAGATCGGTTTTTGCTCGCAGCCGGCCTTTTGCATGAATGGGACGTTTCAGAAGGCGACGATGTCTTTTCGCCGGCAAGCCGCCAAAATCGAATGATCCGCGCGCTGATCGCTGACGATGGCGTCAGCCGCTTTTTTGACGTGCTGATCTTGCAGAAAGGGATGAGTTTTGCCGCGCGCGACTTTTGGCCAGCGCCCGAGTTTTTGCCGGCCGATTAACGGCTTCCTTCGCTGATCTGCAATGGAGAAAAGGAGTTCTGGTCAAAGCGGCAAAAAAACAGGCAGGAGGTTCTGCCTGTTTTTTATTCGCCCATGCCGGGCACCATCATAAACGTCGTCCAATACGTAAACGCCGCGAAGAAGATCGTCAAATACGCCCCGAAAATGTAAATGTACATTCTTTCGGTCAGCTTTAAAAAGCCGAGGAACAGGAAAAACACCGTTTGCCCAAAGAAGATGAGCGACGTCGTATGCATGTGGCCGAGGTAAAACATGACAGCAAAAATGCCGGTCCAAAAGGCGAGCACGCGGAACATGCGGTCCATTCTATATCCCTCCTTTGTTTGAAACCATTGGTCCTTACTTATTATAATGTACAACGATTGGGAATGTAAATAACGCTTTCGGACAAGGGGCAAGAAATAAAGCTAAGGCCGGCCGTTGATTTTTTCAGACAAAAAAGAAGGAAGGAGGGACGCTGTCACGGACGGATGACGATGCGGTAGGCGCAGCGATGGCTGCCTTCCATCATATTTTCCGTTTCCGTTACTTCAGCACCGGCAAACAGCGTCTCGACCATTCCTTCCAAAAAGGAGTGATGCATACCGCAAACCGTATCAGGTGCTTGCGCTGCGATTTCCTTGAACGGGCAGTTGAAAATATCGAGGTAAAGCACTTCTTTTTCTTCATCATGGTGCAACTGCGGCAAACATCCAGCCGCTTCGGCCGCTTCTTCCATTATAGCGATTTTGTCTGCCATGGTGAGCGCGCTCGCTGCGCTGTTATGTGGCAAACGGCTGGCGACGAGCTCACGGCCGAATCGTCTTCCTGTTTCACGCAACGCCTCGCTTCCAACGGGACCGAGTTTGGCCATCGTTTGAATGGCGATGCGGGCGAGGAGTTGATAATCGCGGAACGGAAAATACAGCCCGATCACTTCGTCGGACAGCCGATACAGCCGGCTCGGCCGTCCGCCTTTTCCCGTTTTTTGCGTATCCGATACGACCATTCGAACGTCCTCAAGCTTCGTTAAGTGCAGGCGTGCGACATTTGGATGGATATGGAATTTTTCTGCGATTTCTTGAACGGAAACTTCGCGATGCACTTTTGCCATGTATTCATAAATATGAAATCTTGTCGGGTCAGACAACACGCTTGTGATTTTCAATGTTTGTTCCATCGGTTTCCCTCCCAAATGAATCATTGATATGGTTATTATAATGAAATCGTCCAAAGCGAGGAATGATTTTTGTCACTGCTTTCAGTGAGTGGACTGACATTCAAAAAAATTTCACAAAAAAGCTGCGCCAAAAGCAGGATAACGACTCATGCTCGTCGAAATAGAAAGCAACCTGTCGAAAGGAGGGAATCTGTGCTGAACGAGATCGAACAAACGGCAAACCGCCTCCTCGCTGAAGCGGTGCAGCGCCGCGCCTCGGATCTCCACCTCGTTCCGCGCCGCCGTGATGCCGCCGTTCGTCTTCGGCTCGATGGCATGCTTGTCGACGTTGGCGCTCTTCCGAAAGAAACGGCGGAACGCCTCATCGTTCACTTTAAATTTTTAGCCGGCATGGACATCGGGGAACGACGCCGTCCGCAAAGCGGCGCCATGGAAGTAGCGGAGTTTGGGGAAACGGTGTATTTGCGTTTATCGACATTGCCGACGCTCTACGATGAAAGCCTCGTCATTCGACTTCTGCCGCAGCGCCTCTCGCTGCCGCTTCGCGAACTATCCTTATTCTTCCACTCCACCGCACGATTATTTTCCTTCATGCAGCATCCGCAAGGACTCGTGCTGTTGACCGGTCCGACGGGGTCAGGAAAAACGACGACCCTGTACACCCTTCTTGATCTTTGTCAAGCGGAAAGGCAGCGCAATATCATCACGCTTGAAGATCCAATCGAAAAACAGAACGAACGACTGTTGCAAGTGCAAATCAATGAAAAAGCAGGCATCACGTACGCAGCTGGGTTAAAAGCGGCGCTGCGTCATGACCCGGATGTGTTGATGGTCGGCGAGATCCGCGATCATGACACGGCGGCCATTGCCATCCGTTCAGCATTGAGCGGCCATTTGGTCGTATCGACGATGCACGCCGCCGATGCAGTCGGCGCCGTCTACCGGCTGCATGAATTCGGCATTCCGCTCGGCGATTTGGCTGAGACGCTGCTTGCCGTCTCTGCCCAGCGGCTTGTCGAGCTTTGCTGCCCGTTGTGCGGCGACGATTGCCATCCATCGTGCGGCCGTCTTGGGCGCCGCCGGCGCACGGCTGTTTATGAGTTGCTTTGCGGTTCAGCCCTGGAGGACGTGATTCATTTTCTCTCCAATGGGAGAGGGAAGCCCAAGCGCTCTTATATGACGCTCGCTCGCTTGATCCGCAAGGGGATTGCGCTCGGCTACCTGCCGTCCGCATGCTTGAGCTCGTCGGAGGGGAAGAAAGATGAAGCGCAAAATGTGGCCGCTTGTTGAACAGGCGTTGTTTTTCACCCGGCTCGGCCGGCTGCTCGAACGCGGTTACCCCCTTGGGCAAGCGCTTGAGTTTTTGGCCATCCAAGCTCCAACACACCGGCGGCTGGAAATAGAGCGCTGCCTGCAGCAGCTGCGCGCCGGGCTGCCGCTGTTTGCGGCTGTCGAAGCGCTGTCGGTCGACCGCATGGCGGTGAACCTTCTCTTTTTTGCCGAACGGCATGGCGACTTGCCGCGCGGCATGGCAGAGACAGGGGAAACGCTGGCGCAAAAAGCGCGCTTCCACGAGCAACTTCGCCGCTTCAGCCGCTATCCGATGTTCCTTCTTTCTTTGCTCATCATCATGCTCGTCTTGATGGAATGGTGGCTGCTGCCGCAGTTTGAACGGGCGGCGGCGGCGTTTTCTCCACAACGCGGGCACACCGCTTGGCTGCTTGCGGTGGTCGCCCATGCCCCTATGGCGATGGCGGCCATCGCCGTCTTGGCGGTGTTCTCCGGGCTGTTTTACACCGCTTGTTTCCGCCGCTGGCCGGTCTCCCGAAAACTTCAATTCGCTTTGCGAATTCCAGGGCTTGCTTCTTTTCTGAGACTGTTTGTCACCTGCCTGACCGCCCGCCAGCTCGGGCGCTTGCTGCAGGCTGGATTGTCGGTTTATGATGCGCTCGGCGTGTTCAGCGAGCCGTCGTCCTGGCCGTTTTTGCAAATGGAAGGCCGGCGCCTTCGCGACGGGTTGATGAAAGGGATGACGCTTGACGGATTAATCGGCGCCGCCCGCTATTACGAACAAGAGCTGGCGCTTGTCATCCGCCACGGCCAGTCGAACGGCGAACTTGGCAAAGAACTTGAACATTACAGCGAGTTTTTGCTGCAGGTGATGGAACAACGAATCGAGTCGGTCTTAAAATGCATGCAGCCGCTTTTATTGGCAGTCGTTGGCTCGTTTGTCGTCGGGATGTATTTGGCGATTTTGTTGCCGATGTTTTCTATGTTGAATGAACTGTAAATCACTTCCATCTAACAAGGATGGGACGGCTCTGTAGGAACAAGATGCTTAATCTTGATGGGTTGGCTCCTTGGAAGAGGGGCGCGCCCCTCCTCCCAAGGCCCAATCAATGAACAGATTCGATGGTAAAGGAACCGATCGAACTAAACCGATCATTCGCTAAGCGCTCTTTCTGAAATTTCGTATGCGAGGAGGAGTGACAATGAATCAAAAGGGATTCACATTGATCGAAATGTTGATCGTGATGATGGTGATTTCTGTTCTGTTGCTGATTGCCATTCCGAATATAACAAAGCACAACAGCATGATCAATTCGAAAGGATGCGAGGCGTTTTTGAACACCGTGCAAGCGCAGGTGAAAGCGTATGAGATGGAGCATAACAAAATTCCGACGGTGCAGGAATTGCTCGCTGGCCGCTATATCAAGTCGGACAAATGTCCGAACGGTCATGCGATCCAAATCAGCACGAACGGCGATGTGAGTGAAAGTGGCTCGTAACGGCGGGTTTACGCTGCTTGAGATGCTGATCGTTTTCTCGGTGGTGCTCGTGCTTGCCGGGCTGGCTGTTCCGACGCTTGGCGGCGCTGTGCGCCATCAAGAGGAGATGTATATGCTGGCTGTGCTGCGCGCGGATTTGTATGGCGCGCAGCAGCATGCCATCGCCCGGCGGGTGAATGTAGCGGTTTTTTTTACCGACGGTGGCGCTGGGTACAAGGCGATTGATGCAGCGAGCGGCCGGCAGGTTGTCGCTCGTTCGCTCCCTTCTCCGTGGCGGTTTCGGCTCGGCACGCTGCGCAATCCGCTCATCTTTACCGACAACGGCAACATTGAACGGGCTGGAACCATTTGGATAGGGGGTGGCCCAATGACGTATAAAGTCACCTTTTTGCTGGGGAAAGGGCGATTTTATGTGCAAAAAATGTAGCGGCGGATTTTTGCTTGTTGAAGCGTTGTTCGCTTTGGCGCTGCTATGGACGACAGCGGCCGTTCTTCTCCCGCTGTTGACGCAAATGGCGCAAGAGCGCAACAGCCTCATTCTCGAGGAGAAAGCGCGCCGGCTGTTGGCCATCGCGCTGTATGAGGAGCCGCTTGTCGGAGAAACCACCATTGCCGACGGGCGCACGGTATTTCGGCTGCAAGCGAGCGATGAAGGGGTGCGAATGTGGAAAGTATGCGTGCGTTGGAACGATTACGCCGGCCGCGAGATGGAGCGGTGCGGGTATGGCAAGCGGTAGCGGCAAAAGAAAACGGGTTTACGATGATCGAAGCACTGTTGGCGCTGGCGGCTGCGATGGCGGTGGCGGCGGCCGTTCCGGCGCTGTTGTCCGTCCGCTTGCTGGCTCCGGAGCCGACGGACGCGTTTTCCCGATTGGAATGGCGGCTGTTTGTGCAACAGCTGCAAATCGAGCTGAATGAAACGAAGCAATGGTCGACTGGCGGCCGTGTCCTCTATTTGCAAAAATGGAGCGGTGAGACGGTCAGTTTTTCTGTTGTTGCGTCAAGAGCCGAACTGATCCGCCAGGTGGACGGTGCTGGCAATGAAACGGCGCTCCGTCATGTGCGCGCTGTTTCGTACCGCGCCGGCACCCGCGGGATATTTTTGCAAGTGACGGCTGATGACGGCACCGTTTGCGAGGCGTTTGTGGCGCGGGCGTTTTAGCGGGCGGCTTGTACGGTGAGACCCCCTTGACCGCCGCTTCCCCCTTTTAGACTGGAAAAACGAGGGGAAGGGGAAATGGGTCGACAAGATGGCGTCATGTTTCCGATTGTGGCTGTTGTTTCTTTGTTGCTTGTCTTTTCTGTCATGCATGTCTTGCTCCTCTATGAAGCGGAACGACAGGCGGCTTATGCGGCCCGGCAGGCAGCCGAGGCGGACGAGCTTGTGCAGATGGCCGTGTTTGACGTAAAAGAACGCATCGCATCAGCAGATCCGTCGACCGCGGGAGAGGCTGGGGAATGGACCTATCCGCGCGGAATGGCCGCCTACCGGTGGGTGCGGGAAGATGCAGCGCACGTTCGGGTTTCTTTGTCCATCCGTTCGGCCTCTGGGCTGAGGCGCGCTGTCATGTTTACTGTCACGCTTCCGGCGCTTCATATTGTCGAATGGAGCGAGCAAAACGGTTAAAAGAGGAAAGAAGCGGAAAAACTAAAAGAAAAAAGGGGGGATTTGATGGCGGTCAATGATTATGTCAAGTTTGTCACCCAACAATTTGTCGCCTACATGGACTTGCCGAAAGAGGAGCGGAGGCAGCGGCGTCAGGTGCGGAAACAAGAGCAGCTTCCGCTTTCATACCGATTGTTTGGCATGGTGCCGCTTTCGCTTCGCTTGCTGTTTCGGCGCCGCCCGTAGCAGCCGCCCGCTGGCCTAGGCCGGCGGGCGGTTTTCGTGCCGACGGAAGGGAGTTCGTCGGTTTGAGCGCTGTGAGCCGGATGGACCCATCCCGGGGTTGATTCACGATGAGCGGGGCAGCAAATAAAACAGTCCGCCGTTGATGACGGAAACGGTGATGCGCGGCTTGTACTGCTTTTCCAACGCTTCCTTCTCAATATAATAGCACTCCGGCTTTTCTTCGCAGTCTTTGTAAAATTCATCAAGCAACGCCAAATCGTCGGCCCAGCGTCGGCGCGCCTCATCCGCCCACGCATGGTTGTCGGCGGCGATGCGGCTGCGTATGTATTGCTCGAGACGGCCGATGCCGCTTCTCGGTTTAATGAGCGGGGAGATGGTGAAACAGTAATCAGGGATTTTCGGCGTCAGCCGTCGCTCGCGCATCCGCTCATGAAACGACTCGACGATCGTTCCGCTAATGAGATGAAGGCCAAGGGAGACGATTTCATCTTTTTTTTGGTCGCATTCGTACGAAATCGTGACGTTCATGCCGAGCCATGGATGGAGGGCGGCGTTGCCGTCCAAAGGCGCGCTTGGCTCCTCATACAGGCGGATGAAGCTGCCGCGTTTTTGCGCTGAGCGGAACAGCTGGTGCAGCCGGGGAGCGCCGAAATGGAGGCGCTCGCCTTTGAGTTTGTCCGTCCGCTCGCTCGCGCGGGTGATGAGCGTCAGTCGCATCGGCTGCGGCACGCCGCCTGTCCGTTCAATATAATGCCAGTAAAACGGCCGATTCATCAGTTCTTTGTCCATTTCTGCCGTCAGCTGCACGGTGAGGTAGTCGTCGCTTGCTTCCACAAACGTGCAGCCGTTGGCCGCAAAATAGCGTTCGACAAAGCGGCGGATTTCATGTTGCTGCATGCCGCTCTCCTCCTTCCTTTCCGAGCTGCTCCGCCAGCTCGATCATCGCGACGATGTTTTCCATTTTGATTTTCATCTCCCCTTCGCTCCGTGAATGAACGAAGGCGTCTTCGAAGTAGCGCTCCAGGTTGGCGAGGTTCATTTTCGCCAAAATGTCGTCCAGCTCGCCGACGACTCGTTCGAACAGGCGGATTTTTTCGTACAGAAGCGTTAAAATATGTTCTTCGACCGTCTGTTTGACAGCGAAGTTATAAATGTAGACGTCATCCGTCTGCCCGAGCCGGTGGACGCGGCCGATTCGCTGCTCAAGGCGCATCGGGTTCCACGGCAAGTCGTAGTTGATGACATAGCGGCAAAACTGCAAGTTGATGCCCTCGCCGCCCGCCTCGGTGGCGATGAACACTTGGGCGTGGTGTTTAAACAGTTCCTGCATCCAGTCTTTTTTGCCGCGCCGGAAGCCGCCGCGAAACGGAACGGACGAGATGCCGTGCTGCTTTAAAAACCATTGCAAGTAAAGCTGCGTCGCCCGGTATTCCGTGAAAATAATGACTTTGTCATGAATGGAACGGATGAGCTCGAGCGCTTTTTCAGCCTTTGAATTCGTCTTGACGGCGTTGATTTTTTCCAATACGCGTTCAAGCGGCTCTGGAACCGCTCCGCTGCATTTATCGATCATGTTTTTGATCGTGAGAAACAGCGCCTCGCGGCTGCTGCACGCCTCGCGAAGAAGCGTGATGAGCGAAAACGAGCCGGCGAACGATTCGCGGCGGAGCGCCTTGACCGCTTCATACAGTTCCCGTTCCTCATTCGTAAACTCGATCAGCACCGGTTCAACGTGGCGCTTCGCCCATTCGATCGGCGTATCGGCGCGGCGGTTGCGGATCATCACTTTGTTGACGAGCGCTTTTAAATGGTCGTTCGTCTGTACGGCCCGCGTTTTTCCGTACGTTTTGGCAAACTGTTCCGAGCTGCCTAAATGGCCGGGTTTCAACAGCGAGACGAGGTTGAAAATTTCTTCGATCCGGTTTTGGATCGGCGTCGCTGTCAGGAGCAAACAAAACTTCTTTTTTAAATTTTGCACAAACTCGTAGTTTTTCGTTTTGTTATTTTTCAGTTTGTGCGCCTCGTCGATGATGATCATGTCGTACGACTGCCCGTAGATGATGTCACGGTGCGGCGGTTTTTTCGCCGTGTCGATCGAGGAAACGACGATATCGCACTGCTCCCAGACGTAGCTCTTTTTCTGCTGGACGGCCGGGATGAAAAATTTTTCGTTCAACTCTCTCACCCATTGCGAAACAAGGGAGGCGGGAACGAGAATCAGCGCTTTTTTCACAAGGCCGCGAATCATATATTCTTTTAAGACGAGCCCGGCCTCGATCGTTTTTCCAAGCCCGACTTCATCCGCCAAAATGGCTTTGCCGTTCATCTCCTCGACGACGCGGCGCGCCACTTCAAGCTGGTGCGGAAGGATCGTCAAGTGGGGCAGGTGTTTGGGCGCCTGCAAGCCATGAAATTCTGGGACGCTTAAATGATGGGCGGCCTCAAGCGCCAGTTCGTACATTTCCCAGCTCGCCCACGGACCGTCTTTTTCGACGCGTGCCAAAAATTCCTCCTTCCATGTTTCATCCATTTCAAGGTCAATGTTCATGGCGATCCCCTTCCCTTGTTGCGAATGTTTATATAGATTGCATGTGGTATGTTGGGTAAAACAAGAACATTATTATGACTAATTGCCATGAAAGTTCGATTATTTCCTATTGCCCTTTGACTGTGATTGATGGTAGTATAAATTTAGAACATTCTCATGACTCGTTGATCAGGGTGTTTGTTAGTATGCCCGATATGGAAACAATTTATTGATGGGCGGATGACGGCAAGGGGAGAGACTACGGAATGTAGCGCCGAAGGAGCAAGCGGAAACGCGAATCTCTCAGGCAAAAAGACTCTTGCTTGACGCAGCTCTGGAGAGCGCTGCGTTCACGCAGGCCACCCAAGAGGAAACCGATCGGCCCCATGGACCGCGAACGGACGCGCCAAACGGGCCGGCGGGAAACTTTCAGGTGCCAGGACAGAGCCCCCTTACTTGTTGATAGGGGAAGTCTGTCCTTTTTTGTGTGACGTGGATCAAAGGAGGGAATCAGATGCTAAAGCGCACGCCCCTATTCTCGGTGTACGCCCGTTGCGGCGCCAAAACGATTGAATTTGGCGGCTGGGAAATGCCGGTGCAGTTTTCCAGCATCAAGGAAGAACATGAGGCTGTAAGAACGCGCGCCGGGCTGTTTGACGTCTCCCATATGGGGGAAATTGTCGTCCGCGGCCGTGGGAGCCTCGCGTTTTTGCAAAAGCTCATGACCAATGACGTCGCCAAACTGCGGCCCGGCCGGGCGCAATATACGCTCATGTGCTATGAGGACGGCGGCACAGTCGATGATTTGCTCATCTATCAAAAAGGAGAGAATGACTACTTGCTGGTCGTCAACGCGGCGAATACGGAAAAAGACTTCGCTTGGCTAAGCGGGCATGTTGAGGGCGACGTCGAGCTTCAAGATGTATCGTCCGAAACGGCTCAGCTTGCCTTGCAAGGGCCGGCAGCGGAGCGCGTCTTGCAGCGATTGACGGATTTTGATTTGGCGGCGCTGCGCCCGTTTTCATTCGCTGACGGCGTCGAAGTCTCGGGCGTGAAGGCGCTCGTTTCGCGCACCGGCTATACGGGGGAAGACGGGTTTGAGCTATATTGTAAAGCGGAAGACGCCGCCGCGCTATGGGAGGCGATCCTAGCGGCCGGAGCTCGTGACGGCGTTCTCCCATGCGGACTGGGGGCGCGCGATACGCTCCGCTTTGAAGCATGCCTGCCGCTTTACGGTCAAGAGCTGTCCGACTCGATTTCACCAGTTGAAGCCGGGCTTGGTTTTGCCGTCAAAACGGAAAAAGAGACGCCGTTTATCGGCCAAGCTGTATTGAAACGGCAAAAAGAGGAAGGGCCGCCGCGCCGGCTCGTCGGCATTGAAATGATCG
Organism: Geobacillus sp. WSUCF1; assembly: GCF_000422025.1. Classification (NCBI taxonomy): domain Bacteria; kingdom Bacillati; phylum Bacillota; class Bacilli; order Caryophanales; family Anoxybacillaceae; genus Geobacillus; species Geobacillus sp. WSUCF1. The sequence goes on from NZ_ATCO01000018.1 coordinate 11,077, forward strand.
ACAGAGGCATTCCGCGCCACGGATACCTTGTATTTGCCGACGGCGAAGAGGTCGGGTTCGTCACGACCGGCACGCAGTCGCCGACGCTGAAGAAAAACATCGGCTTGGCCTTGGTGAAAGCGGATGTGGCTGCCATCGGCCGGGAGGTGGAGGTGGACATCCGCGGCAAGCGGCTGAAAGCGAACATCGTGCCGATTCCGTTTTACAGGCGGGCCAAGTGACGATTCCAAAGCGACAAGGAAAGGGGAAAAACGCAGTGCTCCATCGTTATTTGCCGATGACGGAAGAAGACAAACAGGAGATGCTGAAGACGATCGGCGTCGCCTCGATTGACGACTTGTTTGCCGATATTCCAGAACAAGTCCGCTTCCGCGGCGAGCTGAAGGTGAAACCGGCCAAATCCGAGCCGGAGCTGTGGAAAGAGCTTGCGGCCTTAGCGGAAAAAAACGCCAGCGTAAAACAATACGTTTCCTTTTTAGGAGCCGGGGTGTACGACCATTATATTCCGGCTGTCGTCGACCATGTCCTGTCGCGCTCTGAATTTTATACGGCCTATACGCCGTATCAACCGGAAATTTCCCAAGGCGAGCTGCAGGCGATTTTTGAGTTTCAAACGATGGTGTGCGAGTTGACCGGCATGGATGTCGCCAACTCGTCGATGTACGACGGCGGCACGGCGCTTGCCGAAGCGGTGCTTCTTAGCGCCGCGCATACGAAGCGGAAGAAAGTGCTCATCTCGACCGCCGTTCATCCGCAATATCGGGAAGTCGTGCGCACGTACGCCAAAGGACAGAAGCTCGAAGTGAAAGAAATTCCGTATGACGGCGGCATCACCGATCTTAAGGCGCTTGAAGCGGAAATGGGGGATGATGTGGCGTGCGTTGTCGTCCAATACCCGAACTTTTTTGGTCAAATCGAGCCGCTGAAAGCGATCGCGCCGCTTGCGCATGAAAAGAAAAGTTTGTTTGTCGTCGCCAGCAACCCATTGGCGCTTGGTGTGTTGACTCCACCCGGAGCGTTTGGCGCCGACATTGTGGTCGGCGACATGCAGCCATTTGGCATCCCGACGCAATTTGGCGGCCCGCATTGCGGCTATTTCGCTGTCAAAGCGCCGCTCATGCGCAAAATTCCAGGCCGTCTTGTCGGGCAGACGACCGATGAGGACGGGCGCCGCGGGTTTGTCTTGACGCTTCAAGCGCGCGAACAGCACATCCGCCGCGATAAGGCGACATCCAACATTTGCTCCAATCAAGCGTTAAACGCCTTGGCCGCTTCCGTTGCGCTGTCGGCGCTTGGCAAGCGGGGCGTGAAAGAAATGGCGGCGATGAATATGCAAAAAGCGCATTATGCGAAGGTGGAACTTGAAAAGCGCGGACTGTCGTCGCCGTTTGCCGGTCCGTTTTTCAACGAGTTTGTCATCCGGCTTGGACGGCCGGTTTCTGATGTGAACGATCGCCTGCTCGAAAAAGGAATCATCGGCGGCTATGACCTTGGGGCTGACTATCCGGAGCTTGCCGGTCATATGCTTGTTGCTGTCACCGAACTGCGGACAAAAGAAGAAATCGATCGGTTTGTCAATGAATTGGGGGATGGCCATGCGTAACGATCAACCGCTCATTTTCGAACGAAGCAAGCCGGGGCGCATCGCCTACAGCCTGCCAGCGCTTGACGTGCCGGCTGTCGATGTCAGCGAGCTCGTGCCGGCCGATTATCTTCGCACTGAAGAGCCGGAGCTCCCGGAAGTGTCGGAGCTTGACTTAATGCGTCATTATACGGCGCTCTCGAAACGAAACCACGGCGTCGATTCCGGGTTTTACCCGCTCGGGTCGTGCACGATGAAATACAATCCGAAAATCAATGAAAACGTCGCCCGCCTCGCCGGGTTTGCTCACATTCATCCGCTTCAGCCAGAGAAAACGGTGCAAGGGGCGCTTGAGTTGATGTACGACTTGCAAGAGCATTTAAAAGAAATCACAGGCATGGATGCGGTCACCTTGCAACCGGCGGCCGGCGCCCACGGCGAATGGACCGGGCTGATGATGATCCGTGCTTACCATGAAGCAAACGGCGACTTCAACCGGACGAAAGTGATCGTCCCGGATTCAGCGCACGGCACGAACCCGGCGTCGGCAACGGTCGCGGGTTTTGAGACGGTGACGGTCAAATCGACCGCCGATGGACTTGTCGATTTAGAGGACTTAAAGCGCGTCGTCGGTCCGGATACAGCGGCGCTTATGCTCACGAATCCGAACACACTCGGGCTGTTTGAAGAGCATATTGTCGAAATGGCCGAAATCGTCCACAAAGCCGGCGGCAAGCTGTATTATGACGGCGCGAATTTAAACGCGATTCTTGGCAAGGCGCGCCCGGGGGACATGGGCTTTGACGTTGTTCATTTGAACTTGCATAAAACGTTCACCGGCCCGCATGGCGGCGGAGGCCCAGGCTCGGGCCCGGTCGGGGTGAAAGCCGACCTCGTTCCGTTTTTGCCGAAGCCGGTCATCGAAAAAGGGGAAAACGGTTATTACCTTGATGATGACCGTCCGCAATCGATCGGCCGCGTCAAGCCGTTTTACGGCAATTTCGGCATCAATGTTCGGGCGTACACGTACATCCGCTCGATGGGGCCGGACGGCTTAAAAGCGGTGAGCGAATATGCGGTGTTAAACGCCAACTATATGATGCGTCGGCTTGCTGAGTATTACGATTTGCCGTATGACCGCCATTGCAAGCACGAGTTCGTTCTCTCTGGCCGCCGGCAAAAGAAACTCGGTGTCAGAACGCTCGACATCGCCAAGCGACTGCTTGATTTCGGGTTTCATCCGCCGACGATTTACTTCCCGCTCATCGTTGAAGAATGCATGATGATCGAGCCGACGGAGACGGAGTCGAAAGAGACGCTCGACGCGTTTATTGACGCCATGATCCAAATCGCCAAAGAGGCGGAGGAAAATCCGGAAATCGTTCAAGAAGCGCCGCATACGACCGTTGTGAAGCGACTTGATGAAACGACCGCGGCGCGCAAGCCGATTTTGCGCTATCAAAAACCAAAACATAGCGACAACTGATGTTTGAGCATTGATGAGCGCTCGCTCCCTAACGGAGCGGGCCGTTTCTTTGTACGACGGATGAGTCATTGACAGAAATGTTGAATTAGTTTATTATATAAACTAAGATCAAGAAAGAAAAAGCATGTGTCCATATGGAGAAGTTAGCCTTAACAGTCGGTGCACGGGCGCCCGACGGCTTGGGCGAAAAAGCTGATGGTCAAGAGTCGAACACGGCAGGAATCGACGGATGCAGCAACCGCCATAATAGCGAGGCGCCCCTGCCCTTTCGCAAGACACATTCGATCAATCAAATGAAAAGGATGACAGAGACGTGCGGACAGGAAACATTTCTCTTGTAAAAAAAATGAATAAACAGCTCGTCTTAAAATTGATTCGCGACCAGCATCCGATTTCGCGCGCCGATATCGCCAAGACAACCGGATTGAACAAGGCCACTGTCTCCGCGCTTGTTGACGAACTGATCGCCGAGCATTTCGTCCATGAAAGCGGAATCGGCGAGTCAACCGGCGGGCGCCGGCCGCTCATGCTTCGCTTCAACGCCGACGCCGGCTCGCTTATCGGCGTTGAGCTGGGGGTGAACTATTTGTATGCCGTGTTGACCAATTTAAACGCGGACATTCTTTGGGAGCAACGGCGTTCGTTCCGCCCGTCTGAAGGGCAGGAGGCGATCATCGGCGAAATGATGGAGCTCATCGAGGCGGCCATCCGCCGGGCGCCGGCGACGCCGTACGGCGTGATGGGAATCGGCATCGGCGTGCCGGGCGTCGTCCATACCGAAAGCGGGACCGTTGTGTTTGCTCCGAACTTGCGCTGGGACGATGTCGCCTTGGCGGCTGTTTTGCGGCAACGGTGGCCTGAGCGTCCTGTCATTGTCGAGAATGAGGCGAAACTGGCGGCGCTTGGAGAAAAGTGGTTCGGCGCCGGCAACGAGTTCGCCCACTTTGTTTACATCAGCGCCGGAATCGGCATTGGCGCCGGCGTCGTTCTTCACCATCAGCTCTATCGGGGTGTCAGCGGCCTAGCTGGTGAAATCGGCCATCATACGATCGATGTCAACGGCATTCGCTGCAGCTGCGGCAACATCGGCTGCTGGGAAATGTATGCGTCGGAAAAATACATTGAACGCCGTTTGGCTGAAGAAGGGCGTTCCGAATGGCTCGATGAACGCTTTTCCATCGCTGCGATGGCGTTGGCAGCAGAAAGCGATGAACAGCTGGCGCGCATTTTGGAGGAAACAGGGCGCTATCTCGGCGTTGGATTGTTGCAGGTGATTTATGCGTACAATCCAGAAGCGGTCATCATCGGCGGCCCGCTTGCCCAAGCGGGCGAGTATGTGATCGGTCCGGCGCGCCAAGAAGTGAGAAAGCGAATTCTCGTCAAAAAAGAAAGCGAGCCGTCCATCATCTCCTCCAAGCTGAAAGAGAAAAGCTGCGCCATCGGCGCGGCTGCTTCGGTGCTTGAGGCGGTCGTCCTGCCGCCGGAATTTGCGGCGGTCTAGCGCATGCGAAAAGAGGCGCCTGCCTGTTTCGGCAGAGCGCCTTTTTTGGTTAACGGGCTACGCTTTTTTCTTCACTTTCCCGGTCCATGTTTTAAATCCGCCTTTTAAATGGTACAAGTCGCGGTATCCTTTTCGGTAGAGCATTTGCGCGGCCCGCCCGCTGCGCAGTCCGTTTTGGCAGTACAAATAGATCGGCTGGTCTTTGCGCAATTCTTTCATGCGCACGCGAAGCTGCGTGAGCGGGATGTTGCGCGCCCCTAAAATATGTCCAGCCGCAAACTCATCCGGTTCGCGGACATCAATCAATTGCGCTTTCCGGTAGCCGGCGCGGAATTCTTCTTCCGTCAACGATTTGACAATTCGTCTTTGCCAAATGTATGTGATCACCGAATAAATGATGATCGCGCCGAGAATAATGAGCAATGCTTCCACCCCATCATGCCTCCCTTCGCTTCGTCTGCTATTTCCTATTATATAAAGTCGCCGCCGGGAAGCAAAGAGATTTTCGCCATGCCATTTTTCTTTCCTTCACCGGCGTTGTTTGCTAAACTAATAAAGGCGGCCAAAAGCGTCCCGCCCCTTGGCGGTGGTCGACAAGCCGCCGCAGCGTTTAGAGTATGGAACAATAGAGAAGGTGGAACGATGGCAAAAGAAGTATGGCGCTTTATCGATTCCGGCTATTGCCCGCCGGCGTTCAATATGGCGCTCGATGAGGCGCTTCTCGATTGGCACAGCGAAGGCAAAATTCCGCCGACGATCCGCTTTTATGGCTGGAATCCGCCGACGTTGTCGATTGGTTATTTTCAAAAAGTGGAGAAAGAAATTGATTTAGAGGCGGTCAAACGGCACGGCCTCGGCTTTGTCCGTCGGCCGACCGGCGGGCGCGGCGTCCTGCACGATAAAGAATTGACATACAGCGTGATCGTCTCCGAGTCGCACCCGGCGATGCCGAAGACGGTGACGGAAGCATACCGCGTCATTTCCCAAGGCATTTTAGAGGGATTTCGTTATCTTGGATTGGATGCGTATTTTGCCGTGCCGAGGACAGAAGAAGAGAAAGCCGATTTGCGCAGCCCGCGTTCGGCTGTTTGTTTTGACGCGCCGTCATGGTACGAACTTGTCGTTGAGGGGCGGAAAATCGCCGGCAGCGCGCAAACGCGGCAAAAAGGCGTCATTTTGCAGCATGGTTCGATTTTGCTCGATTTGGACGAAGACTTGCTGTTCAGCTTGTTTAAATATCCAAACGAGCGGGTGAAAGAGCGTCTGCAGCGCGATTTTAAAAAGAAGGCGGTCGCGATCAATGAGTTGACGAGCCGCACGGTGACGATCGAGGAAGCGAAAGAGGCGTTTTACAAAGGATTTGAAAAAGGATTGAACATCGTATTGGAACCGTACACGCTCACCGCCGAAGAGCGGGCGTACGTCGAAGAGCTGGCGCGGACGAAATACGAAAGCGACGAATGGAACTTCAAGCGCTGAGCAGCGACGCGGTAAATCGTTCGTTTTCCGGCAAAAACAGCGGCACTCCCCCGTTTTTCTCCGCTTTTCGCCGTGTTTTGTTTTTTTTTTTGCTTGACAAAATGAAATCATTTGTTCTCTTTAACAATATATAGTATGATTT
>NZ_ATCO01000019.1:0-19935 GCF_000422025.1 Geobacillus sp. WSUCF1
GATGGAAGGAAAACCGATTTACTACGATGGAAGCGGCCATCTGCCTGGCAGTGATGAAAACGCTGTCAAAAGCGAACCGTTTACACTCACCGATGAGATACGAAAACAAATCAGCGGCAACCCGTTTGTCGTGGAACAAAGCGAGTAACATTGCCTTGGAGAAAGGCAATTTTTTTTTGCGGTCAAATTGTTTGCCAAGCGTTTCGGACCTTTATATAATTATCTTTTGTTGGAGATATTTGAATTCAAAACAATTGTATGCCGCTTGAACAAAGTGCAAACACTAAAGTGCCGAGATCATCACGAAAGGGAGTATGCATCATGACAAAAGTATTGTACATCACCGCCCATCCGCACGATGACACGCAGTCTTACAGCATGGCGGTCGGAAAGGCGTTCATTGAGACGTACAAACAAGTGCATCCGGATCATGAAGTCATTCATCTCGACTTATACAAGGAATACATTCCGGAAATCGACGTCGACGTGTTCAGCGGCTGGGGCAAACTTCGCTCCGGGAAATCGTTTGAAGAGCTGTCTGACGAAGAAAAAGCGAAAGTCGGGCGGATGAACGAGCTGTGCGAGCAGTTTATTTCCGCCGACAAATATGTATTCGTCACGCCGATGTGGAACTTTTCGTTCCCGCCGGTGTTAAAGGCGTATATTGACGCCGTGGCGGTCGCCGGCAAGACGTTTAAATATACGGAACAAGGGCCGGTCGGATTGCTTACTGATAAAAAAGCGCTCCACATTCAAGCGCGCGGCGGTTTCTACTCCGAAGGCCCGGCGGCGGAAATGGAAATGGGCCATCGGTATTTAAGCGTCATCATGCAATTTTTCGGTGTTCCGTCATTTGAAGGGTTGTTTGTCGAAGGGCATGCGGCGGTGCCGGAAAAGGCGGAAGAAATTAAAGCGAACGCCATCGCTCGGGCGAAAGACTTGGCGCACACGTTTTAACGGGAGGGCTGGTATTGCGCGGAAAATGGCCGCAAACTTGGCTTGGGAGCCTCTTCATCCGGAGAGGCTCCTTTTTTATTGGACAAACCAAACGGCCGTGACGTTCATATACGCTGGCGGGGAGCCGTATGGTATAGCCTGATCAATAAAGTCCCTATTTCTTCGTGAGAAATTTTCCTCGATAAATACATAAAACCCCAGCACCGAAGTACTGGGGCAAAAACCATGAATTCCCCGCTGACGGGGTGAAATGGCCTGCGACGCGGCAGGCAACTTATCATTAGGTTATGATTCTCTTGGCGATAATATGCAAAGAGAGGAACCATTTAGGCTCCTCTCCGTTGTCAAAACAAACGAATCCACGTTTTTTCACGTGTGAAATGGTCTGTGACGAGACAGACAACTTATTTTGTACTCTAAGTATAGAAAAAACCTAGGGAAATGTCAATACGTCATAAATACGTCGTCAATACATTGTAAATACGTTACAGGTCAAATACCCATTTTACACGGTTCATAATCTTATTTAAGTCATCCTCGTTTATATTGCCGATATGTTGCTTTAATCGTACTTTGTTTACGGTCGTTAATTCTTCTACCTTTACCGCGGAAGTCTGAGCTAAAAAAGGATAAACTTCCTTTCGAAGAAAGTAATGTGTCTTGAAACGAGGCACTACTTTGGTTTTCCCTTTCCGATCTGTAACGGTTTTGGTTTTTAATTTTGTAGATAAAGGAGCTACCTTAACGTTTCCGGATGTGCGGTTAATCCAGTCATTAGAAAGAACAAGCACCGGCCGCTCTCCGTTTTGTTCTGTGCCGATATTTTCCCCGAGTTCACAAGTGAAAATAGCTCCTCGTATGATCGGGCGCTTCATCTGCGTTTGCTCATTCTCAATCCATTCGTTTGCTAAAGCAATCTTCTTTGGATGCCATTCATCTAGTTTTACCTTTTTGTCCACTTTGTTTAAACGTAATCGTTCGCGTTGAATAGCATCTGATTCCATTTTATTCCCCCCTTTCCCTTCGTTTTATACCGCCACGCTCATGATTGTATCACATCTTGTCCTTAAAGTTCGGCCACGCTGCAATATTTTTTTGCGCTATACATTCCCATTATTTTGTCGTTGCAGGATATCTCCCATCACCAATAGAATGGTATTTGTCGAAGGGCATGCGGCGGTGCCGGAAAAGGCGGAAGAAATCAAAGCGAACGCCATCGCCCGGGCGAAAGCCTTGGCGCACACGTTTTAACGGGAGGGCTGGTATTGCGCGGAAAATGGCCGCAAACTTGGCTTGGGAGCCTCTTCATTCGGAGAGGCTCCTTTTTTATTGGACAACCAAACGGCCGTGACGTTCATATACGCTGGCGGGGAGCCGTATGGTATAATAAGCCATATAGAATGAAGAGTGGGGGTTCCTCGTTGGTGAATGAATACGGACGATATCGCCTAGTGCGTCTGCACAGCGCGATGGCCGTGCTGGCGGCCGGAATGTTTGGCTTGCTTCTGTTTGCGGCCGGCCGGCTGCCTGTTTCGCCCGGATTCTATCATTCTATTCATCTTGCCTTAGGGCTCGCCGTGGTGGTCGTTTGCTGGCTTGTTGCCGTGCAAGGGTGGGCCGTGTTTCCGCATACGTTGTCGCTGGAGCGGCTGATGATGGGGGCGCTGTTTTTCTCCTCAGGCTTGTTGTTTTCGCTGCATGTTGTCTTGTCTTTTGCGTCTGACGGCGCGGAGGCGCCGCTCTTTTCGCTTGCGGCCCGATTGACGCTCGCCTGGGGGCTTCTTTTTCTGTTTTCGCGCCGCGATGAGGTGATGGAGCGGAGAAGCGGACAACGGTGGCAAGCGTTTTTCGCCGCTTTTGCTTATGCGGCGGTCGTTGGGCTATTCATCCATTGGACAGCGCCGCTTTGGCCGGGAGACGGGACAAGCCGCTGGCCGCTCTGGTGGAAGGCCGGCGAGGGAATGATCGGGTTGCTCGATGCGGGCGCCGCTTTGCTTGTATGGCGTCGTTGGCGGCAAGGGAGTTCCCGGTCCTCCCTGTACTGGCTGCTGGCGTTATGGTGGTTTGCCCTCGGTCAATGGCTGCTCATGTTTGGCGGCGGCCATGCGCTGTGGGGGCAGCTGTATGAAATGGCCGGATTTTTGTATATCGTGCGTGCAATGTACGTCGAGACGGTCGAAAAACCGTACGTGGAGCTGAAACAGCACGAACAGCAACTGGAAATGATGGCGAACGCCCTTGGCGAGGGATTGATGATGTTAAACCGCGACGGCCGGATTGTTTGGATGAACCCGGAAGCCGGCCGTTTGCTTGGCCTTGATCCGGAGGAAGCGAAAGGGAAGCCGCTGTTTTCCTTTGTCTCGCTCGCCGGGCCGGATGGCGACAAGTGGGACTGGAAGCAGCTGCGCCGTGTTGTCAAACGGCTGAAAAGCGGCGAGGTGATTCGCGTCGAGGAGGAGCCGTTTCGCCGCCATGACGGCGTGTGCCTGCCGGTCGGCTACACGCTGGCGCCGGTGATGGAAAACGGTGCCCTGACAGGGCTTGTCGCTGTTTTGCGCGACATGACGGAGAAAAAAGAGAAAGAGCGGCTCGAGCGCGAGCGGGAACAGCTCGACTTTGAGCTGTCGCTTGCCGCGAATATGCAGCGGGCGCTTTTGCAGACATCATCGAAGGCGGATTTGCCTTCGTACGTCGACATCGGTGTCCTCAGCGTCCCTGCCCGGGTGTTGAGCGGCGATTTTTATCACTTTGCTGTCCATCAAACATCGGTGTCCGTCGGCATTGCTGATGTATCGGGAAAAGGCATTCCAGCGGCGATGCTCATGACGCTGATGAAATTTATTCTGGACCGGACCGTCCATTACGGAACGCAGCCGCACGTATATCTTGACCTGCTGAACCGATTCGCCTACGACTACACCGAGCCGTCGATGTTTGTCACGATGTTTGTCGGCAATTACAACGAAAAAACGCATACGTTCTCGTACGCGTGCGCCGGGCACGAACCGGCGCTTTGGTATCGGGCGAAAACGAAGCAATGCGTGCCGCTAGGCGCCAAAGGCTGCGCGCTCGGCTTGTTTCCGCAATTTTCATTTGAGACCAAATCGGTTGTGCTCGAACCAGGCGATTTTGTGCTGCTGTACACCGACGGGGTGACGGAAAAGCGTACCGAAGAGGCGGACGATGACTTTTCCGTTCTCGCCGCGATGGTCGCCCGCGTCAACCTTGATCAGCCGGCGCCGGAGATCGTGCGCGAGTTGTACGAGCATATTCAAGCGTATCATCAATACGAACAAAAAGATGACCAAACGTTGTTGCTGCTGCGCCGCCGCTAGCATGGACAGTTCGACCGCTTGATGCGTCCGGCGGCGCGATGTTTGACCGTTATGGCGAATAGGCGGCGAGCTGCCGCTTCAATTTCGCGATGGCCCGCTTTTGAATGCGGCTGATTGTCATTTGCGAGACGCCGAGCCTCTCGGCTAACGAGCGCTGCGTTTCCCCGCGCCGGAAGATGGCGTCGATGACGATTTGTTCTTGCTCGCTCAGTTTGCCGATCGCCTGCTCTAAATCCATTCGCTCGATCAGTGACTCGATTTCGTTCGCTTCATCAGCGACGAATTCACCGATCGTCGTCGCATCCTTTTCCCCGTCTTGCACCGGGGCATCGAGCGAAACGGCTTGGTAATGGTCCCGTCCGGCCAAAATTTCGATCGTTTCTTCGACCGATAAGCCTAAGTGGCCGGCGATCTCATCGAGCGTCGGCGACCGTTCGAGCTTGACGGTCAGCTCATCGATCGCCTGCTGCACTTTGCTTCCTTTTTCTTTCACCTTGCGCGGCACTTGGATGTACCATGCTTTGTCGCGCAAATAGTTTTTCATATAGCCGATCAAGCTTTTCATGGCGTATGACTCAAAGCTTGTTCCTTGTTTAGGGTCGTAATGGTCAAGGAGACGCAAAAACGACAGCCGTCCGATTTGAAACAAGTCTTCGTAAAAGTCAGGGCGGCTGCGCGCCATTTTTTTCGCTGCGGCCGCAATGAGCGGCTCGAAGCGCACGAGCAAGGCGGTCGCCGCTTCTTCCGTTTTTGTTTGTTGATAGGCGGAAATGAGGGCGTCAAGCTTGCTCTTGGACAGAGGAGGGGGATATACAGTCATGGGCATGCTCTCCTTCGCCGCGATGGCGGAATTTCGTCAGGCGGACTTCCGTTCCGCCCTTTGTGGTGACGGTGACATCGTCCATGAGCGCTTCCATCAAAAACAGGCCGAGGCCGCCAGCTTTGACGTCTTCAAGCGGCTTTGCGGACAGGGGCGCTGCTTGTTTGGACACCCGTTTGTAATCAAACCCTTTGCCCTCGTCTTTAATGATGATCGAAAGCGCATCGGCGCGCATCTCAAAGCGAAGATGAATGATGCCACCCCTTCCGTTGTACGCATGCAAAACAGCGTTGTTGCACGCTTCTGAGACGGCCACTTTCATATCTTCAATCTCTTCATAGGAAAACCCCATCTTGGCGGCCAGCCGTATAGCGTCAAACGCGCGACATCGATAAACTGCGCATCAGCTGGAATCGACAGCTGTACGACGGTTTCATGCTCTTTCATGATTGGCCCCCGATCCTTTCTGTCGTCTGATCCATTTCCGAAAAGAAGTAAGATACACCTGTTAAATCGAACAAACGTTTCACTTTTGGCGGCACATTTTCAATCATAAACGGCGCTTCTTGTTTTTTGCGTGTTTTCAGCAGTGCGACAAACATCCCGATGCCGGTGCTGTCGATATACGACAATTCTTCAAGGCGGATGACAAGCGGTTTTGATGCGTCATGAGCAAGCGGTTCGACGGCGCGTTGAAACTGTTCGGCCGTCGCTAGATCAAGCTCCCCTTTTATGTATACAACATGCCGATCCGGCTGTTCATCATGCACGATATGAAATCGTTTCCTGTCCATAGCCGTTCACCTCACATAATCAATGAGTTAGCTGGATGATGGTACGGGAAGGTTGTCCACCTTGCAATGTTTACACTACTATACCCATATTTTATACTATATGAAACAGGAAAGGGCAGGGGAACGCGATGTTCACAAAGTGGAAAGAATGGGCAAGGGTGCTGAAACGAGACATATTCGTCTTGTATTCTGCGGTTCGCGACCGGCGCGTTTCCATCTGGCTGCGGCTGTTTATGTTGGTCGTTGTGGCGTATGCGTTCAGTCCGATCGATTTGATTCCCGATTTCGTTCCGGTTCTTGGGTATATCGATGATTTGCTGCTTGTGCCGCTTGGCATTTACATAGCGCTCAAATGGCTGCCGAAAGACGTCGCTGCCGAACATCGGGCGCGGGCGGAAGAGCTTGCCAAGCACGGCAAACCGACAAATTGGGCCGCTGGGGTGCTGATCATTTTTTTATACGTGCTGCTTGGCGTCTGGCTGCTCCGCTGGTTGATTTCGTGGACATTTTGATTTTCTCTTCAATATTTTGATGGCTACGGCAGGGGATTGGCGCATTTCCTGTTGGGGAAACAGGTTTCGCTGTGGTTGCCTCAATCTGAACATTCACTTCGCTTTGACGCTGGGGTCTTTTTGGTTACAATGATAAAAGGAAAAAGCCGATGGCAAAGGAGTTGCTCGCAATGCCGATTCTCAAAAACGACTGGGCTCCGCTGCTTGAAGAGGAGTTTCAAAAACCATACTACTTGAAGCTGCGCGAATTTTTGAAAGTAGAGTACCGAACGCGGACGATTTATCCGGATATGCACGATATTTTCAACGCCCTTCATTATACACCGTATGCAAACGTCAAAGTCGTGCTGCTCGGGCAAGATCCGTACCACGGCCCGGGGCAGGCGCACGGGTTGAGTTTTTCCGTCAAGCCCGGCGTACCGGTGCCGCCGTCATTAGTCAACATCTTCAAAGAGCTGCATGATGACCTTGGCTGCTACATACCAGATAACGGCTATCTCGTGAAATGGGCCGAGCAAGGGGTGTTATTGTTAAACACGGTGCTGACCGTCCGCCGCGGCCAGGCGAACTCCCACCGCGGCAAAGGGTGGGAACAATTCACCGACCGCGTCATTGAACTCGTCAATGAAAAAGACGATCCGGTCGTCTTTTTGCTTTGGGGCCGGAACGCTCAGGAGAAAAAAGAACGGATTACGAATCCGCGCCATCTGATTATTGAAGCGCCGCACCCGAGCCCGTTTTCCGCCGCACGCGGCTTTTTCGGCCATCGCCCGTTTTCGCGGACGAACGCGTTTTTGATGAAATGCGGACGCGAACCGATCGACTGGCAAATCGAAAACATCGGCGTCCGTGCTGAATAAGGAGGGGAGAATGATGTCCATCTCGTTTGCGGCCGTTATCGCCAAGATGGAAGATGAGCTGCGGAAAGCGAGGTCCACGAACGACCTGCAGCGGGTGCGTGAACACGTCGCCGCCATTCGCGTTTTATGCGATTTGATGTTGGAAGCAACAAGCCATCCGCAGCCGTCCGCTTCGTCTGCCGCAGCCGGGCCGCTTGTCGTCGGCGGGCCGATTTCGGTTGCTGGCGGGCTTTCGCTTGGAGCCGTTTCTGTCCGGGGACGCTCCCCTGACATTGACGATGAGGCGAACGGGGAGTCGTTGTTGGATTTTTGAGGGGGCAACGAAACACCGTGGAAAACGGTCTTCTCCACGGGGAATGTTGATCAACAGAACTCCGTTGAATCGCTTGCCTTTGTTTGCGCCAAAAAACAAGAAGCGGTTCACCGGCTTGGATGCGGGTCTTGCCGGTGGCGCTCCCGATTGACCGGTTCTGTCGAGTGAAGTGGCTGACATTCATTAGTAATTTGTTGTCGGGGAACATTCCCATTATATTAATGAATGAGGGAAAACAATCTTTCATTAGAAAGGCGGAACAGCTATGAAAACATTCATCCTTCTCGGCGCGCTCAATGCGTTTTTAGCCGTCGCATTGGGAGCGTTTGGCGCGCACGGGCTGGAAGGGAAGATTCCGGATCGTTATTTGGAGATTTGGAAAACGGCGGTCCAATACCAGATGTTCCACGCATTAGGGCTGCTTGTTGTCGGATTGCTCGCTGGCAAGGCGCCGAATGTCGGGCTGATCGGTGCGGCGGGCTGGGTGATGTTCGCCGGCATCGTGCTGTTTTCCGGCAGTTTGTACGTATTAAGTGTTACGCAAATCAAGCCGCTTGGCGCCATCACCCCGTTGGGCGGCGTCGCCTTTTTAATCGCTTGGGTGATGATCGGATATGCGGCGTTGAAATGGCTGTAAGCGAAGCGCGGGCAAGGTGTACCCCGAACAGGAAATCACGCGCCGTCCCAATCATAGAAGGCACCTTTTTTGTTTCGTTTGCCACCATGATAGACAACTGGGCGTCAGCAACTTGTGATGGCCGTCGCATCGGATGAAAAAAAGCAGGCTACCCTGGGGCAGCCTGCTCATCGAACATCGGTTTTGCGCTTGCACTCAGCGCGGCGAATAGGAGGCGAGCGGCGTGGCGGAGGCACCGGCAAACGGATATTCGTAGGCGATTTCTCCTTCAAACGTGACGTAATCGAGGTAAATCATCGGGATCAAATAGCGTGTGCCTGTTTGTGGGTCGCTTAAAATGACATGGTCACGTCCAGCCGCTTCAATGACGCCGCGAAACACCTTGGCATTCCACTCACGGTTGTTTTCAAACGTCGCATAGATAGTGGCGACTTTTCCTTTGTTTAACCGTAAAATGTTTTCAATGTACGATTCTTCAATCGGCAGCATCCCTGGAATCGATGGGCCGGTGGTGGTCGGCATCGGTGTCGGGGCCGTAAACGTCGGCGCCTGCAAACCGAACGTCGGAGCGGCGGCTGTCGCCGGCGTCACGGTTGGAGCGGCAGCCGCTTGCGGATAGTAATAATACGGGTACGCCGCCGGATAGTACGGCTGCGGATACGGATAGCCGTATGGATAGGATGCATACGGTTGTTGCCGTTCTTGACCGAACGGCGAATAATAAAATGATTGTTGCTCCTCATCAGGTGGATAAAATTGATTTTCTGGATTGTTCGGCATAAAGAACCCTCCTCAATATTAAGAATAGACGCGTGGGCAGTCGGATGGAGTCGGTGCAAAAAAGCAATGCGATTTGTAGCGGCCGACGTTCCACTGGCCAAACCATTGCGGTGGGCACGGTTGACCTTCAGGTGGTTTAAAAAACCAAAGGGCGTTTGTCGCTGGGTGGTAGCGCCAACCGCGGAGCACTTGGCGGGCTAGGCCGATGTCCACTTCGCGCGCCCGTTGGTAAAAGTACCCTTTTTGCACCGCCTCAAAGCCGCCCGGGCTTTGAAACACCATTTGCCGGATAGAGCGGATGCCGCGGAAGTCAAGGCAGTCGGCGATGACGCGGTTGACGCCGACGTTGCCGACCATGAGCATCCCAAGCCGCCCGTCTCCTTCCGCTTCGGCTCGCATGAGCCGAGCCAACAACTTTACTTCCTCTTCTGTGTGGGCTACAATGGAGGGAGCGATCTGACCCATATCGTCACCTCAGTCGTTGTGAATTTCGACAGTAATAGGCTATTGGTGGAACAAGAAAATGGTGACACACGAATAGAATGTTTCTGAAGAGATTTTCTGTTTTTATGTGTATGGAGCGGTCAGGCCGCATATGACAGAAAAGCGGGATGATTGTCCAAAAAGCAGCGAAAACGAAGCAAAGCCCCGTATCGTTCGGGGCTTTGCTTCATACATGGAGGAAAGAAGGCACCTTTTCCACTGGCAGCCGGGTGCGACGAAAAATGAGCCAAATTCGCCAAAGCGGGCGCTGACTTCATCAAAGCGCATTTCATAGACGAGCTTTTTGAACTGGAGCGCATCATCTGAAAACAAGGTGACGCCCCATTCAAAATCATCCAAGCCGACCGACCCGGTGATGATTTGCGTCACTTTGCCGGCGTATTTTCGGCCGGTCATGCCGTGGGCGCGCATCAGTTCGCGCCGCTGTTCCATCGACAACATGTACCAGTTGTCGTTGCCTTGGCGCCGCTTGTCCATCGGATAGAAGCAAATGTAGTTCGTTTTCGGCAAAATTGGATACAAACGGCGGCGCACCTCTGGAATTTGGTACGGATCTTCGCTGCCGGACGCCAAGTAGTTGCTCAACTCCACGACTGAAACGTACGAATACGCAGGTAATAAATAGTCGGCGAGTTTCGTTTTGTTAAGCGCTGTTTCGATTTCATGCAGCTCATCCAGCGTCGGCCGCAAAATCATGAACAAAATATCGGCTTTTTGCCCGACGATCGTGTAGACGGCATGGCTTCCTTGCTTCTCGCTTTCCGTCGTCTCCCATTGGTCGACAAGCGCTAAAAACTCACTGATCGCTGCCTCGCGCTCTTCGTTTGGAAGTGTTTTCCACGCGCTCCAGTCGATCGTGCGGAAATCGTGCAAACAATACCAACCGTCCAACGTTTGGGCCGCTTCGCTCATCATCGTCACTCCTTTATTCAATCAATTGTACAGTACCACTATATCATAGTTTGGCCAAAAAAGCGGGTGTCCGTGCATAAAGCAAAAGATACTGAATTGTTCCAAAAGGTGAATTATTGATTGGAAGGGCTTACGATCGTTGCGTTTTCGTATCGAAGCGGTATGCTTAATGTAGAGAAAGGCTGATGCCTGGAGACAGGCGTGCCAACCGTGAAGGAGGCATGAATCGTGACAACCGATTTATTTACGGCATTAAAAGCGAAAGTAACCGATACGGGTCGAAAAATCGTGTTTCCGGAGGGAACCGATGACCGCATCTTAACGGCGGCGAGCCGTTTGGCGACGGAGCAAGTGCTTCAGCCGATCGTCCTTGGCGATGAGCAAGCGATAAGGGTGAAAGCAGCTGCGCTTGGCTTGCCGCTTGAAGGGGTGGAGATTGTCAACCCGCGCCGCTACGGCGGGTTTGATGAGCTAGTTTCGGCGTTTGTGGAGCGGCGCAAAGGGAAAGTGACAGAAGAAACGGCGCGCGAGTTGCTTTTCGATGAAAACTATTTCGGTACGATGCTCGTTTATACGGGAGCGGCCGACGGCCTCGTCAGCGGGGCGGCACATTCGACGGCGGATACGGTCCGACCAGCCTTGCAAATCATTAAAACGAAGCCAGGCGTTGGCAAAACGTCCGGCGTGTTCATCATGGTGCGCGGCGACGAAAAATATGTGTTTGCCGATTGCGCCATCAACATTGCTCCTAACAGTCATGATTTGGCTGAAATCGCGGTCGAGAGCGCCCGGACGGCCAAAATGTTCGGCCTTAAGCCGCGCGTAGCGCTGTTAAGCTTTTCCACGAAAGGGTCGGCCTCGTCGCCGGAGACGGAAAAAGTCGTTGAGGCGGTGCGGTTGGCGAAAGAAATGGCGCCGGATCTGATCCTTGACGGTGAGTTTCAATTTGACGCCGCGTTTGTGCCAGAGGTGGCGAAAAAGAAAGCGCCGGACTCGGTCATTCAAGGGGACGCAAATGTCTTTATTTTCCCGAGCCTTGAGGCGGGCAACATCGGCTACAAAATCGCCCAGCGCCTTGGCGGCTTTGAAGCGGTCGGCCCGATTTTGCAAGGGCTGAACAAGCCGGTGAACGACCTATCGCGCGGCTGCAACGCCGAAGACGCCTACAAGCTCGCGCTCATCACCGCGGCGCAGTCGCTTGGGGAGTAAAGAGGCGGCGAACTGAGCAAGAGGAGTCGGAACCGGTTCGTTTTGCCAAAGAATGGGCGATCTCTTGTTTCATGCATGGATTCGTGTCAAAGAAGGCGGCTGGCTGCTGTTTAGCCGCTTTCTTTTTTAATGGCCGTAATCGTTCCAGTTTGATGTGGTATAATGAGAGCGGAACGTTCAACGTAAGGGGTTTGCTGCGATGAGCCATGAATTGCTGCGGCAGCCGAAATGGCGGGTCATCGACCAGTCGCATTTCGGTCCGCTGTTTGATGCGAAACAATCGTTTGCCATCGATGATGCATTATGCACCGCGGTTGGTGCGGGACAGTCGGATGCGGTCGTCCGCACGTGGGTGCATGAGAATACCGTCGTCTTAGGCGCCGCTGATACGAAGCTTCCGTACATCGATGAGGCCATTTCGTTTTTGCGCCAGGAAGGGTATCGCGTCGTCGTCCGTAATTCCGGCGGGTTGGCCGTTGTCCTTGACAGCGGGGTGTTGAATATTTCGCTCATTTTTCCGGAAACGAAAAACACGATTGCCATCGAGCAAGGGTATGAGGCGATGTACGCGCTCATGGCCGCCATGCTTGCCTCATACGGCGCCGCGTTGAGGCGGGGGAAGTGGTTGGTTCCTATTGCCCTGGGAGTTATGATTTGAGCATAGGAGGCAAAAAATTTGCCGGCATTTCGCAGCGACGGGTGCGCGGCGGCGTTGCCGTGCAAATCTACCTTTGCGTCAACGGGAGTGGAGCCGCGCGGGCTGAGCTTATTCGCCGCTTTTATGAGCTCGGCCGCCAAGGAGAGAAAACGAAATTCGCCTACCCCGATGTTGTCCCAGCTGTCATGGCGTCGCTGTCTGAGCTTCTCGGCTGCGAGTTGTCGATCGATGAGCTGCTTGTCGCCCTTTGGCGCACGCTGCAGTCGTTTGGCGGCGAGCTATATTCGTCTGCCCTCGAGAACGGCGAATGGAATTGGTATGAGCAGTATTGGGCGCGCATCGTCGAGCGGAATGAAACGGCGCTCAAGGGCGAGCTCCCAGCAGGAGAATAAGGGGGCGGTCCGCCCGGCGGCAAGAGCCCGCGTTTATCGCCTGACGCCGCCGGCAGGCAAAAAGGATGCTCCGTGTCTCGGCCGCACCGGAGGAGAGTGCGATCAAGGCGCAGCCATGGACAGGGCATCCTTATTTTATTTACTCCGCGATTTTTTCCAAGTTGCCGTTCGGGTCCATACGGAAGGTCAGTCCCCGCTCTTCTTCCTCTTTTAACACCATTTTGCGCGCTCGGTTGATGATTTTCACGAGCGTCTCAAAATCTTCTTGGACGGTCGACGAATTTTCTTCTAATTTCGCAACCTTTTCTTCAAGTTCTTTATTTTTTTGCTTTAATTCTTCAATTTCGCGGCGCAGCCGCTCGTTTTCTTTGATCAGCGCCTCCCGTCTCCGCTCATGGGATTGGAACGTTTTTAAGAACGCGATCACTTGATCCAGCGTCACTTGTTGCGGCGGGGAGGATGGGATGACGGCAGGCAGCTGCATCACCTCTCCCAGCTCCTCGAGTGATGGCATCGGCGGCTCGTACAGACGCCGCTTTTTCGCGCCGCCTTGTTTGGCGAGCAGCCGTTGCCGTTCTTTTCGCTGTTTTTTTGCCAGCTGCAATGCTTCTTCGTAGCGATGGCGGACGACCGCGTTCCAGCGAAAGCCGCAGGCGGCCGATGTCCGATTCAGCTTGTCGCCGACTTCTTCAAAGGCGTTGAGCTGGGTGCTCCCTTCACGCACATGGCGCAATACGGTCTCTGCCAACAATAAATCGTCTTCTTCCGTCCAAGCGTCTTGCCGTTGTTTCATTGTTCTCCACTCCTTTTTCCCATGCTAGTAAAAGGGTGGACCAAAAGGAAAAAATTTATACGTTGCAAGTTTATGGGATTGGCAAATTACAAGGGTGAAAGCATGCCAACTTGCAATTTTCCGGAAAAAGCGGTAGAATACACAAAGCAAACGCTGCAGAAAGGGATGACGCATAATGGCAAATGAGTTTCGCGTTTGCGACGACTGCAAGGCGCCGAATTTAAAAACATTGATTCCGCGCTTGAAAAAGCTTGATCCGGATGCGGTCATCAAAATCGGCTGCCAGTCGTATTGCGGCCCAGGGCGGAAAAAGACGTTTGCCTTCGTCAACAACCGTCCGGTGGCGGCGCTGACGGAAGACGAACTGATTGATAAAATTGCCGAAAGGTTGAAAAAGCGATAACCGATCACCTTCTTTGCCGAAAGAAGGTGATTTTTTGTTTTTTCCGTCAATAATGGAGAAAGACGGAGAAAAAAGTCAACTATTTCTTTGCCAAAAGAAACGGCGTATAATAGATGTATGTTGGAGACGGAAGAGGAGGATGCGATGTATTCCGGCGGGCAGCTTGACGAAGAAAAAGTGTTTAAAGATCCGGTGCACCGATACATACATGTTCGCGACAAAGTGATTTGGGATTTGATCGGCACAAAAGAATTTCAGCGCCTGCGCCGCATCAAGCAGCTCGGCACGACATATTTGACGTTTCACGGCGCCGAGCACAGCCGGTTTAACCATTCGCTCGGCGTTTACGAAATCATCCGCCGCATCATTGACGACGTGTTTGTCGGCCGCGATCATTGGGATCATAGCGAGCGCCTTCTTTGCCTATGCGCGGCGCTCTTGCACGATTTAGGGCACGGCCCGTTTTCCCATTCATTTGAAAAGGTGTTTCGCCTCGACCACGAAGATTTTACACAGGCAATCATTTTAGGCGATACAGAAGTGAACGCCGCCTTGCGCGAAGTGGGCGACGATTTTCCGCAAAAAGTGGCGGAAGTGATCGCCAAAACGTACCCGAACAAGCTTGTGGTGAGCCTCATTTCGAGCCAAATTGACGCCGACCGGATGGATTATTTGTTGCGCGATGCCTACTACACCGGCGTCAGCTACGGCTATTTTGACATGGAGCGCATTTTGCGCGTCATGCGCCCGCGCGAAGACCAAGTCGTCATCAAACGAAGCGGCATGCATGCGGTCGAGGATTACATCATGAGCCGCTACCAAATGTACTGGCAAGTGTATTTCCATCCTGTGACGCGCAGTGCGGAAGTCATTTTAACGAAAATTTTGCATCGGGCGAAAAAGCTGTATGAAGAGGGGTATCGTTTTCAGACGAAGCCGGTCCACTTTTTGTCGTTTTTTGCAGGCAATGTGTCGCTTGGCGATTACTTGGCGCTGGATGAGGCAGTCATCTTGTTTTACTTCCAGCAATGGCAATACGAACGGGATCCGATTTTAAGCGATCTGTGCCAGCGGTTTGTCCGCCGCCGCCTGTTCAAATATACGGAGTTCCATCCGACGAACGAGCAAATGGAGAAGCTCATTGAGCTGACCGGTTTGTTTAAAAAAGCGGGCATCGACCCGGACTACTACTTGGTCGTCGATTCGTCCTCGGATTTGCCGTATGACTTTTACCGGCCGGGCGAGGAAGGCGAGCGCCTTCCGATTTATTTGTTGATGCCAAACGGGGAGCTTCGCGAGCTGTCGCGCGAATCGGTGCTCGTTGACGCCATTTCCGGGAAACGGCGCACCGACCATAAGCTGTATTTCCCAGCTGATTTCCTGGAAGACTTGTCGACGAAGCGGACAGTGAAGAAAAAGATTATGGAAATTTTAAAGGGTTAGGAGATGACGGAGAGTGCTCACAGAGCATGCGAAAGTAATGAAGGCGTTGGCGGCCGCCGGGGAAATTGCCGGCCGCAAAAAGCTGCAAAAAATGATCTACATCGCGAAAAAGCTCGACTTTCCGTTTTATGAGAAGTTTGACTTCCACTTTTACGGCCCGTATTCGGAAGAGCTGACATGCCGCATCGAAGAGCTGTGCGCGCTCGGCTTTTTGCATGAAGTGAAAGAGAAAAAGAGCGGTTATATGCAATATCGCTATACATTGACCGAAGCGGGCGAACAGTTTTTGCGCCATTATGACTGGGACATGCCGGGCTTGGCGGAGTGCATGCAAGCGATGAACGAACAAAATGCCCGTTTTTTGGAACTTGTGTCCACCGTACTTTATTTTGAACATTTGCCGAAAGACGAAGTGAAAGAGAAAATTGCGGTGTTAAAAAGCAAGCAGCGCTATACGGAAGAAGAAATCGATGAGGCGTACGCGTACATTGAGGCGCTGCGCAGCCGATGCCACAACAAAGCCCGCGTGTAGGCGGGCGGAAAAAGCTGCTTCAACGTATCATCAGTTGGCCATAGACGAAAAGGGGCTGACCCAAAAGGCCGTCTGTCTTCAGGATAGACACAAAATATAGTGCGAAAGAAGCGGTTAGTGCGTATATATGAGACGAAAGAGGGTGTCCCGATCCTTTTGGGACACCTCCTTCTTCTTTTTGGTTAATGCGGCAAAAACGCCAGCTGCAAAAAGAACAGCACGGCAAGCACGTACAGCAGCAACGGCACATCGCGCCAGCGGCCGCGGGCGATTTTTAAGAGCGGGTACGAGATGAAGCCGAGCGCGATGCCGGTCGCGATGCTGGAGGTGAGCGGCATGCTTAAGATGATGAGAAAGGCTGGGAACGCCTCGTCCAGTTCGCGCCAATTGATATGGGCGATGTTGCTGATCATCAAGCTTCCGACGATAATGAGCGCCGGGGCGGTGATGGCGGATAACCCGGCGACCGCGCCAACCAGCGGGCTGAAAAAGGCCGCGATGACAAACAGTACAGCGACGGTGAGCGCCGTCCAGCCGGTGCGTCCGCCAGCGGCGACGCCGGTTGACGACTCGATGTACGCCGATGTCGGGCTTGTGCCAAACATGGCGCCGATGGTCGTCGCGACCGAGTCGGCCAAGAGCGCCTCGCGGGCGCGCGGCAGCGTGTTTCCTTTCATCAGCCCGGCTTGCTGGGCAACGCCGATCATTGTGCCGGTCGTATCAAACAGCGTGACAAGCAAAAAGGAGAAGACGACCGCGTACAAACTATGACCGATGACGTCCCCGATGGCCGCGAATGGATTGGTAATGATCAGCCCTTCTGGAAGCGACGGCAGCGAGACGATACCTTTGTCAAAGTGAAGCTGCCCGGTCGCGTAGGCGATGACGCCGGTCGCGACCATGCCGTAAAAGAGCGCGCCGTTGACGCCGCGCATCATGAAAACGAGCGTCACCGCCAGGCCGATGAGCGTCAACACGGCCGACGGGGCATGCAAGTTGCCAAGCGCGACCAAATTTTGCGGATGGGCTTGGATAATTCCGGTCAGCCGCAGGCCGATAAAGGCGATAAACAGCCCGATGCCGGCGGTGATGCCATGTTTTAAGCTGTCGGGGATCACTTCGATCAGCTTGCTGCGGAGCGGGGTGAGCGACAGCAACAAAAACAGCAATCCCGCGACAAACACAGCGGAAAACGCGGTTTCGTACGAAATGCCGCCGTGCGAGCCGACGACGGAATAGGCAAAATACGCGTTCAGCCCCATGCCGGGGGCAATGGCGATCGGATAGTTGGCGAATATTGCCATCCACAGCGTGCCGACGACGGTCGCGATGACGGTGGCGGTGAACGCCTGTTCAAACGGGACGCCGGCGTCTGATAAGATGACCGGATTGACGACGATGATGTACACCATGGTGAAAAAAGTCGTCAGTCCAGCGAGAAACTCTGTTTTGCGATTGCTGGCATGGTGCGGAAGACGAATCATAGGCAACCTCCTAAAGGCGAACAATATGAAAGACAACTATAATAATATTCGTTTTTATTCCAAAAAGCAACGGGGACGCCCGATGGCGCCCCCGTTTGTTACTCCGCATCGCTCAGCCGTTTTCCAGCGATGGCGTAATGGTCTTTCGTCATTTCCTCGATGAACACAACAACGCTCTCTTTTTTCGCCCCGGTTGTCTCTACAACGGCGTCGGTCACTTTTTCCACCAGCGCTTTCTTTTGCTCATCCGTGCGGCCGGCGAGCATTTTGATCGTGACATACGGCATCATCATTCCCCCATTTCCTTGTCGAGTGCTGTCGCGCTTATTATACCATGGAACCGTGAAGTTCAGTCCACTTTTGGCGGTAAATCATGTATACTAAGGATAGTGAATACAGGGGAAAAGGAGTTAATCAAGTGGAACACATTTTGCCGTATTCGTTAAGCGAAATTCCGTACGTGCTGTTGACGCTGGCGCTGGCGTTTTCCGTGCATGAGTTCGCTCATGCATACGTCGCCTACAAGTTCGGCGATCCGACGGCGAAAAACGAGGGACGGCTGACATTGTCACCGTTTGCCCATTTGGATTTGCTTGGCACCCTGCTGATTTTTCTCGCTGGGTTTGGCTGGGCGCGCCCGGTGCCAGTCAATCGCTTTTATTTCAAAAATCCGCGCCTTGCCGGCATTCTCGTGTCAGTTGCCGGACCGCTGAGCAACCTCGTGCTTGCCGCGCTTGGATTTGTCATTTGGTACGCGATGATCGATTTCGGCATCATGCGGGCGCTGCCGGATTGGTTTGCGGCCGGGTTTGATCTGTTTTTCCAAATTTTTATCAGCTTGAACGCTGTCTTGTTTGTGTTTAATTTATTGCCGTTTCCGCCGCTTGATGGGTATCGTATTATTGAAGACTTGGCCCCGGATGGGCTGCGGGCGAAAATGACGCAATGGGAAAACTACGGGGCGCTCATTTTTCTTATCCTTGTGCTCACGCCGCTTGACCGATATACGATTGAGCCGGTGTTTCAAGTGGCGCTGCCGTTTGTATTGGAAAATTTGCAGTCGTTGGTCGCCAATTTGTTTATGTAAGGAAGGAGGAACAAGCGGAATGGAGCAAAAAAAAGAAAAAAAAACATCGGCTTTAATATCATCAAAGACGATCCGACCGACGGGCACCGCGGCTTTGGCGCCGGGGCGTTGAGCTTAGAAAACGTTTCGCCGGTCATCATTGACGTCGAAGCGGGCGAAGCGTTCGTCGATATGGGGGCGATGCATGCCCGCAGCTCTGTTGAGCGCGGCATCAAGTTTTTGCCGGACCGTTCCGCCGTGCCAAACGGCAAGCCGTATTGGATCGTCTGGGTGACGATCGAGCGCCGTGAAGACGGCCCGTATTACGCCGGGGTGACGGCGTGCGAAATGACGATCGACCGTGAGGCGCGCCGCGGCTATAAGTTATTGCCGGAACATGTGAACCGGCTCGATAAATCGCTAAAGCGGCACATTATTGTCGATCATATGGACGCGAAATCAAAACGGGTGCTCGCCGACTTTTTGAAAGGGCACGACATTGGGATGTGGAACCGTTCGAGCGACAAGCTGAAACAAGATTTGGAAGTGGAAATGTGACGGTTTTGTGAAAAGATATGGGCAAGGGCTTGTTCTCGTTTGGAAAAAAGGATAAACTAAATCTACATGTATAACACAGGAAAACTAGGACAAGAAAATCCCCTGCGGGCAAACGCAGGGGATTTTCTTGTTTAAAACCATGGGAACCATTTCTCGAACCAGCTTTTTCCGTCTTCTTTTTTCTTCTTTTTCTTTTCCAAATGGTCGGTGCAATAGTCGGTCGGTTCTGTACCGATGAGATAGTACGTTTTTCGTTTCACCGGACAGGAGTCGGTGGCCAGCTTGCCGTTTTGCGGGTCGATGTAGACGCCGATGACGCCTTTGGTCGGTTTGAACGATTTTTTCGGTTCGCCGGCGAGGCTTTGTTCCATAAAGTGAACCCATATTTGTTTGGCATATTGCCTTTCCGCAGGACGATCCATCGTTTCCCCGCGGTCGTAGCCGGTCCAGACGCCGGCGACAAGTTGCGGGGCGAACCCGATCATCCAACTGTCCGTTTTCGTCGTTCCCGACTTGCCGGCGTACGGACGCGTGATGTCATCGATGATGGACTGCCCGGTGACGGTTGTATAGCCGTTAAGCTTTGGGTCGAACATCCCGGTCATTAAATGGGTCGTCACAAACGCCGCGTCGCGGTCGAGCACTTGCCGGCTCTCCGGCTTATGTTCATATAGCACGTTTCCGTTTGCATCCACGACTTTTTGAATAAACACCGGTTCGGTTTGTTTGCCGTAGTTGGCCAGCGTGCTGTACGCGGCGACCATGTCGATCATTTTCACCGGCGATGTGCCGAGCGCCAACGACGGCACTGCTTTCAATCTGCTTGTGATGCCGAGCGCTTTCGCTGTGTCGACGAGTTTGTCGGCGCCGATGAACTGGAGCGTTTTCACCGCAAAGACGTTGTCGGATACGGCGAGCGCCTCGGCGAGCGTGATCGGGCCGTTGGCATAGTAGTCATTGTAATTATGGGGGG
>NZ_ATCO01000020.1:0-13302 GCF_000422025.1 Geobacillus sp. WSUCF1
TTATTACAACTTATATAGATATCGTGCCCTTTATCGATTAAGAGCACGTTCGCTCCAGGGAGTTTGAGCGTCAGTTCGTAGCAAGTGAAAATGCCGGCCGGCCCGGCGCCGACCACGATCACATCGTAATGATTGTTCATGATCCATCCCCCATTTCCCATGTTCCATTCGAAAGTATACGGAACATTTGGCAGTTCGTCAAGAAAAACACGAACTTTCTTGCCGAATATAACGAAAAACGTTCGATATAATAGAGAGTTGTATAAAGCCAAAAAAATTGGTATGGTGGTAGAGAATGAATAGCGGGGAGGGAAAGGGATGCGTTTTTTCGTGAAACATTTTCTAAACGGCATGCTGACGATCGTGCCAATTTTACTCGCCGTCTATGTGTGCTACAAAGTGTTCACCGTTTTGGATGGGCTGCTTGGCCAATACGTCCGTCCGTATTTGGATGGCCGCTACATTCCCGGCCTAGGCCTATTGGCGACTGTCGCGCTGATTACCGTCTGCGGTTGGCTGTCGACGCAATACGTAAGCGGCCGCCTCATTCGACTGATCGACCGGTTGCTTGAAAGCATTCCCTTGATGAAAACGGTTTATTCCGTCACCAAAGATACAATCGCTTCCTTCGTCGGGGAAAAACGATCGTTTTCGCAAGTTGTGCTCGTTACAATGCCAGAAAGCGGCTGGAAATGCCTCGGCTTCATGTCGATGGAAGATGTCGGCGCTTGGCACGATCCTCTCGCCGACTACGTCGCCGTCTATATCCCGCAGGCGTTTCAAGTCGCCGGGCTCACCCTGCTCGTCCCGAAAAAGCAAGTGGAAGTCGTCGACATCTCGCCGGAAGAGGCGATGAAATTCATCCTCTCCGGCGGTGTGGCCGTCCGAAAGCAAAAGCGGCTGCCCCAATGACAGGGCAGCCGTTCGCATGGCCATCCAAAACGCGCCTGGCCGTCAAAAGTATCGCTTTTTCCAAAAGATGTACGCCGTCGCCGCTGACAGTGAACCGGCGAGCGCCATCGCGATCAAAAAGGCGTACGGAGAGTGTTGGTACGGAATCGGTACGTTCATGCCGTAGAAACTCGCCACCATCGTCGGCAGCGAAATGACGATCGTAATGGCCGTCAAAAACTTCATCACAATGTTTAAGTTGTTTGAGATGACCGAAGCGAACGCGTCCATCATGCCGCTTAAAATGCTGCTGTATACTTCGGCCATTTCAATCGCCTGCTTGTTTTCAATAATGACGTCCTGCAGCAAATCCTGGTCATCTTCGTACATGCGCAAATAATTGAGGCGCATGAGCCGCTCCATGACGATGTTGTTCGCCTTCAGCGACGTCATAAAATACACTAAGCTTTTTTCCATGCTGAGAAGCGAAAACAGCTCCTTGTTTTTCATCGATTGGTGCAATTCTTTTTCGATTTCGCTCGTCCGCCGATTGATTTGCTTCAAATAGCGCAAATAATACGTTGAAATCATGTACAGCATTTGCAACGCAAACCGCGTCTTCATAAACGTGTAAAAGTTTTTGATTTTGTTTTTGGAGAATTCTTCGAAAATCGGATTCTCCTGCAAACAAACCGTAATAAAACACGTGTTCGTAATGATCATGCCGATCGGAATCGTCTCGTAAATCGGGCCGTCCACTTCATCATGGGCGACAATCGGAATGTCGACGATAATGAGCACATGGTTGTCTTCCTTTTCGACGCGCGACCGCTCCTCGTCATCCAACGCGTCTTTGATCGAATCGATCGGAATGTCCAAATGGTGGGCGATGTAGCGAATTTCGTCTTCCGTCGGGGCAACGAGATTGATCCAGCAGCCATTTTCAATATGATCGATTTCGCGCATTTTGCCGTTGGCATCGGACAAATACATTTTCATCATCTGGCATCCTTCCTCCTTTTCACGCGAGGAAGGCGGCGCCTCTTCCTTTCCGTCCGGAGCCCGTTTTCGTATGATGAGCAGCCGACAAGAAAAGGAACAGGCCGCGTT
The DNA here is from genome assembly GCF_000422025.1 of Geobacillus sp. WSUCF1. Lineage (NCBI taxonomy): Bacteria > Bacillati > Bacillota > Bacilli > Caryophanales > Anoxybacillaceae > Geobacillus > Geobacillus sp. WSUCF1. Next base: position 2,002 of record NZ_ATCO01000020.1, read on the forward strand.
CCCCGCTATATTCCGGTTCCGGTTCGTTCGGGCTTGAACTACTCATATACGAAAACGCCACTCCTTTCGAAAAAGATGTCCCTCAAGTAATGATAGCGCGGACCGGCCCGTTTGTATAGTAGGTGCCATAAAAAAAAGCAGCCTACTGGCTACTTTATTCACAAAACAGCGCGATGTTCAACCATCGCCCGCTCGATTCGGCTTTTTTATTCGCTCGATGGCGTCGTGTTGAAAAAATCAGGCGCTTGTTTGTCAATTTGCCGACGGTTGGAACGGCGCGGGCGTTGCTCTTTCTTTTCGCCCATCACCCCATCCGATTCATAGCTTGGCGCAAACGGCCGCTTCTTGCTCACCGTCTTCACCCCCCTCGCTTTTACTGTTCGCCGTCGGCCGGCATTTTACTCGAGCCAGTCAGGGCTAGGTTAATCCATTTTTTGGAAATTGTTTCGCCCTCAAATTGTCAGCCAATGTTCACACAATCGTTTTACCGGCGCCGTCCATTCACTTATAATAAACAAGTGAGGAGGGGAAGCCATGAACATCATGATTACAAAAAAAGCGTTTGATTGGTACAAGCGGGAGCTCGGGCTGAAGCCGGGCGATGCGATCCGCTTTTTTGCCCGCTACGGCGGGTGCAGCACCGTGCAAAAAGGGTTTTCGCTTGGCATGGCCAAAGACGAACTGGTCGACAAGCCGGCGGCGCAGACGACGGTTGACGGCGTGACGTTTTTTGTCGAAGACAGCGACCAATGGTATTTTGACGGCCGCGATTTGACGGTTGATTTGGACGAAAAAAGCGGCGAACCGGTGTTTTTGCTCCATTAACCAGCGAAAAAAGCTAGCCGTGACGCTAGCTTTTTCGAATAATGGCGATCGTGCAGCGGGAGATGCAGACGAGCTCCCCTTGTTCGTCCGTAATGCGCACATCCCACACCATCGTCGTCCGGCCGCGGTGCAACACCGTCCCTGTCGCCGTCACCGTCCCGCGGCGAACGGCGCGGACGTGATTGGCGTTGATTTCCAATCCAACGACGTTTTCCGTGTTGGGGTCCACAAGCGCGTACGCGCCGATGCTGGCGACCGTCTCCGCTAAGGCGACTGAGGCGCCGCCATGCAGCAGCCCGGCCGGCTGATGCGTGCGATGGTCGACCGGCATCGTCGCGACGACGCGCCCTTCGCCAAGCTCGATGATATCGATGCCGAGCGTATCGATCAACGTATGTTTCGACATTTCCTTCACAACGGCCAAATCGATCATCATTCCTTCTTCCCCCGTTTCGTGAATCGTTCCAGTTCAAACAGCCGTCCTTCCTGCTGCAAAATGCGCGTTTGCGTCTCACCGAGCAAATCGAAATGCGGAAACTCACCGCGCCGGTCGATCCACTCTTCCTTCAGCCCGTACTGCCGCCCCCAAGCGGCGAGTTTTTCGACATCGGCGCAGCGACTTTCGTCACTGTCGTGCAATGCGGAAACCGTTCGTCGTACCAATAGTGGGTCAAAAAGGCGATTTCACCGCGCTTCACTTTCTCTTTCCATGCCGCGAGCTCATGTCGGCGGATGCCAAACGCCATCGCACCGCTCCCCTTTACCGCTTCGCCCGCTCATATGCTTCATGCCAGTCAGGAAAATATTTGCGGATCACGATCGGCCGAAACGTATCGCGCTTGACGCAAACGTGCTGCGACTTTCCGGTCACCGCCACCTCGCCGTCCGGGGCGAGAATCTCGTAGCCGTATGTCACGCGGATGCCGTCATAGGCGTCAATCCATGTGCGGACAGTCGCGGTTTCCCCATAACGAAGCGGCTTTTTGTACGACACTTGCAAATCGACAACAGGCGAAATGATGCCTTCTTTCTCCATGTCAGCATAATGAAAGCCAAGCTGTTTGATCAATTCCGTGCGCCCGACTTCCATCCAAACTAAATAGTTCGCGTGGTAGACGACGCCCATTTGGTCTGTTTCCGCATAACGCACTTCAATTTGTTTTTCTGCCACTTTCACGTTCGTTCTCCCTCCATTTTTTACCGGGCCTCCTCTTCTATGTTACCATTCGCCCGTCGGCTCGCTCAAGCGGTAGACAAAAAAACGAAGCCGCCCCCCGCATGAGGGCTGCTTCGTTTACTGGTAGCCGTGCTCCCGTGCAGCGGCTTCGTCTTTAATTTCCGCGCGCATGGCCGCGATCGCTTCTTCGCGGCGGCGGTTTTTCGCCCGGATCTTCTCCTGCTCCTCCGGCGACGCAAACTGCATCGTTTCTTCGGCTTTTTCTATGTTCTCAATGGTGTTTTGCACCATTTCTTGCAACTTTTCCACATTGTCGCTGCGGTCATCCGGTTTCGGACGCGGCATATAGGCTTCCTCCTTTACAAGATTTTCCAGCTACTCACCCTTCGTTTGGATGACTTGGGCGTGCTGGCCGGACTGGTCTTGCATTTGTTTGCCCTTGTTTCCTCCTGCGGCGCGAGGCTGTGTGCCGATATGGTTCGGCACGAAATGCTTGCGGCTTCCTTTCGGATTGCTCATTGTCTTCGCCTCCTCGCCATCTAGTCTGTCCGCCCGGAGGACCGCTATGCATGGGTTATTCTGCTTTTTTGAGCATCCGCTCTTCCAGCTTTTTCTCGATTTTCTCGAGCGCTTCCCGGTCGTTCAACAATTGCCGTTTGTTCTCGCTGATCAATTCTTGGAGAGTCATTTTGCGGGATCGTCTCATCGCTATCAACCTCCCCTCATTATATATTGTAATCTTATTCATGCCCAAAAAAGATAAAAATTATGACAACTTTTCGAAAAATAATGAACCATGAAAAAAAGCGCCTTCCGTCAAAACTGTTCGGTCAACGAAAGAGCGCTGTCTTCTTTTCGAGTTGCGCGGCGGTCACCGGGCCGATGATTTTTTGCCGGATGACGCCGTTTGGGTCGATGATATACGTCGTCGGAATCGTCTGGATTCGGTATCGGTGAAGCGCCTCGCCGCGCACATCCAAGGCGACGGGCAACGTCAGTTTTTTGTCTTTCGCAAATCGCTCCGCATTATCGAGCGTATCTTGCGTCGTCAAATGGACGGCAAGCAACATGACTTCGCGGCCGTGCTGCTTGTAAAACGCCTCAAGCTCCGGCATTTCCTTTTTGCACGGCGGACACCACGACGTCCAAAAGTTGAGGACAACCGCTTTGCCGCGCAAATCAGACAGCCGGACGGCTTTGCCGCCAAGCGTCGGCAGCGTCAAATCAGGGGCCGTCTGGCCGATGCCCGGGCCGCTTTCTATTTCGTCTGTTTCCTGTTCGTTCCCGGCAGCCATCGCATTCCAAAGACCATAGCCGGCAACGGCCAAAAACAATAGGACGACGAACCATTTCCGCACGCATTTCCCTCCCTGCCGGCCGGCGCCCTTTCTTCCATCCAGCGCCCTCCGCCGCTCTGCCCATCATTATAGCACATACGTTTGTGTTTGCCAACGTTGACGTCTAAGGACGAAAAAACGAGGGGCGAGCCTCGTCATTAACGGATGTTTTTATGGTCGTTTTTCAGTTTCTCGGCTTCCACCTCGGCGTACGAAGCAAACTCGCTCGTCCATTCATTGAAGCCGTTTTTCTTTTTGGCGTTGTTGTTTCGTTGGGCATTGGCATTACCAAGCTTTGTCCGGCCCATGCGTCTCCTCCTCTGCTTCCGTCGGTTCACCTATAGTATCCGCCGGCGGCCAAAAAACTATGCATACAGCGGCTTCAACCGACGGCCGAAACAATGGAAGAAAAGCGAAACAAACACTAGGTGAAAATCGTTGAAAATCAACAACGCTTCGACCTCATGCGGACCGAAAAAAGAAAACGAAAAGGAAACAACGGTTCCATCCGACAACACTGAGGCGTCGAATGATGTTTCAGCCCGAATCGGAGAAAACTAAGCATCGGATGACGGGTCACCCGTTTCAATCGGGTTGTCCGGATAGGAAATCCAGTCGCTGAAACTGCCGACGTACAGCCGAACGTTGTGATAACCAGCTTCGTGGAGCGCCAACACGTTCGGGCAGGCGGTGACGCCGGAACCACAGTAAACGATCAACGGCTGCCCACGGTCAAAATCGGCAAACCGAGCCGCCTGCTCGACAGCGCTTTTCCAGTAGCCGCCTTCCGTCATTCCGTCTTTCCAAAACCGGTGCACCGCTCCTGGGATGCGGCCGGCTCGGCGGTCGATCGGTTCTTCCAGGCCGGCATATCGCTTCCATTCACGCGAATCAATGAGCACAGCCGAGCGATCGCGGACGGCGGCGCGCACATCCTCAACCGTCGCCAGCCATGACCGATCCGGACGCGGCCGAAACGGGCGGGACGCCACAGCAGGGACGACGTTCGTCACCGGATGCCCTTTCTTCTTCCATTCACGATAATTGCCGTCCAATACGTATGCGTGGGCATGGCCGAAATAGCGAAGCAACCACCAGCAACGCGCCGCCATCGCCCCGTCTTGGTCGTCGTAAGCGACAACGGTCACCGTTTCATCGATGCCGACCCGGCCAAACACGTCCGCCGCTTGCTCGGCCGACGGAAGCGGGTGGCGGCCGCCGTGCTCTCCGACTGGGCCCGACAAGTCGCGTTCCAAGTCCATATACACGGCACCGGGAATATGATCTTCCTGGTAAACGGCCGCTCCTTTCGCAGGATCGCCAAGCCAAAACCGACAATCAAGAATGCGCGTGTTTTCGTCGTGCAAATGGCGAAGGAGCCATTCATGGGAAACAAGCGACGCCATATGTCCTCCCCCTTTTTGTTTTTGCTGACGCCAAACGTTGTTTCTTGATCGGAACGGAAAGCAGCCAATCATCAACAGGACGCCGGCGGCGCCGACACGCTCAGCCAGCGCTCGCCATCGTCACGACCGCTCTTTCCCTTCAAGCCGGCTCACGTACTCGCGCACCATCTCCGGCGTCACGCACCGGCGCGCCGGCACGAGGCCGCTTTTGGCCAGTTCGTTCATCCGCTTCGTCACTTCATTGATCCCATCAACCGTAAACGGCTCGCCGCGGCGGCACCGCTCGACCGCTTCGTCGATGAGCCGCTCGCGCTCGGCGTCGAGCATAGCAAATTGCTTCAAGATGGTATGCTGTTTTTGCACATGGGCAGTGATCGCGTGATGCACTTCGCTCAATGGTCCTCGTCCTTTCCTGCTTCTTTTTCCATCAAACGCCGGACGTTCGGTTTCGGCGTCCAACAGTTGAACCGATAGTTCGGTTTCGTCGCATAGCCGAGCCGGCGGCAATACGTGTACAGCCCGTCGGCTCGCTTTTCTATACGGTAGTGGATGCATGTAGCGCAAGCGTGAAACCGGTTCATCAACGCGCCTCCCCGCCGCGGCCCGAAAGAAGGCCGCGAAGCGCCGCTTCGATGCGGGCGAGCGCCTCATGATCCGCCGTTGCGGAGAGCACGGCAAGCAAGCCCTCCATATAGCTGTCGACTTGTTCCGCGAGAGCGGCCGAAAGTGCGGCGACGGCAGCCTTGTATTGTTCTGCGTACGTCGCCACAAGCCGCTCTTTTTGCTCAGCCAAATAGGCGTCGATCGGCTCGACAAGCGCTGCCTCAATTTCCTCTTTCATCCGCCGCTTTTCGTCGCGCTCAAAAAATGATTTGGCGTTTTTATACAGCGAAAGCGCCTTGGTAAACCGCACCCGGTCTACATCCCCAAGGGCGTTGGCAAACTCCGGCGCCGAAAAGGCAAACGGCTCAGGCGGCGTGAGCGCGAGCGCATCATCGAAACGACGAAGCTCATGGAATAGGCGCGAGAACTGCTCGGCCAGCTGTTTGTGCAAAAACGACTCAACACGCAAGCTCGTCGCCCGCAACTCTTGGGCCAAATCAAAGCCAACCGATGCGAGCAACTCGTCGAGGCAACGCTCAAGCGCCCGACGCGCCGGGCCTTGGTCGTCGCGGAGCACCGCCGGGTTGAACGCCTCCTTAAACACATCGTTGAGGCGGAAAAAGACGCGCTGCTTGACGTAATAGAGCAATTCGTCGACTTCTTGGCGAAGCGCCTGCCGGCCGTAGGCATCATCAATGCCAGCAAGCACGGCGTGCATCTTCGTTTTCACCGCCTCAAGCGCCTGCCGTTTCCCCGCTTTTTCCGCTTCGCTTTGCCCGGCGGCGCGCGCGAATTCCTCTGCCGTCCGCCGCGCCCGCTCAAGCTCGGCATATGCGCTCTCGACGGCAACTTCCGCCAGTTCTTCCGTTAAGAAGCGGAAGAAGTCGGTTTCAAAGGCAGACAAGCCGGAGTCCGCCAAGACGCCGCGCGGACCGGGCTCGGCCCCCGTTTTTTCCGCCAGCGCCAAGCGGCTTGAGAGCGCATAAAGGCGCGGAAAGCGGATGCCAAAGCGCGCCAGCTCTCCGTTCATATAGGAAATGACGGCCTCAAGCTCCTCTTTCGACTGGGCCAAATCAGCCGCATTGATGACGAAAAACATTTTATCAAGCGCAAACGTGTCTTTCACGCGCCCAAGCTGAAGCAAAAACTCGCGGTCTGCTTTCGAGAACGCATGGTTATAATACGTCACAAACAACAACGCATCAGCATGCTTCATGTAATGAAACGCCACTCCCGTATGGCGGGCGTTAAGTGAATCCACCCCCGGAGTATCCACAAGCGTCACCCCTTGGCGGGTGAGCGGACAGTCGGCGTACAACACGACCTCATCTAAGAAACATGACACCGCTTCGTCAGCGACATACGTCTCGAGTTCTTCCCAACCGATGGAGACGATCTCCCCGAATCGACCGTTCATCCGCTCATAGCCGGCCGCGGCAGCTGCCAAAAAAGCCACATGCGGCTTTTGCGCCGGATGTTCGGCTCCCGATTCGGCCAGGCGGGCGCAAAGGCGGAGCGCTTCATCCCATGTATCCGCCTCATGGCCGCACTGCCGAAGCGACGATTGCACATCCGCCCAAATTTTCGGTTCGCTTTTCACCTTGACCACCGCCGTGCCGTGCGGATGCTTGTGATCAGGCGGGGCGATTTTGCTGATGGCGGCGGTTGTCGGGTTGGGCGACGATGGCAGAAGCGGGGCGCCGAGCAAGGCGTTCGCCAGCGACGATTTGCCGGCGCTGAAGGCGCCAAACAAGGCGACGGTAAACGATCGCTCGCGAAGCCGACGCGCCTTGTCGCGCAACGGTCCAGCGAAGCGGCCAAGCATTTCGGACCGTTCAAGCCAAGCCGCCGCCTCCTCAAGCCGATCGGCCGCCTCTTCGCTCCGCTGTTTTCCGCCGCTTGAAAGCGTCCGAGCTTCGTCCGCTCTTTCGCTCACTCCGAGGCCGGCCGCTTCCTGACCGAGCGCTTGCTCTTTGACGGAAAGACGGCTTGTTTCCGCTGGCTTGGATGCTGCTTGCGGTTTTGCCGCCTCGGCATGACGCGCTTTCCGGAAGACCGGCGGCGCCGTCAACGCGGCGAGACGGTTTTCATCAAGCGATGCAGACTCGCATGGAGCAGCGATCAGCTGCTCGAACGCACGCCGGCGCTCGTCCCGCTCGGCTCTGAGGCGGGCGAGGCGGGCGGCGAGCTCCACTTTTTCGCGCGCCGCCGAAAGCTGTCCGTTCAATGTTTCTGTTTGGGCGGCCGCCCGTTTGGCGATTTGTTCCTTCAGTTCGGCAAACAAGGCGAGCGCCGAGTCGCGGTAGCGTTTTTTCAGCGCCGCCGCCACCTCATCCGTATAATTTAATAGCGCGGCGCCGCTTGATTCCGCCCCTTGTTTGACGAGGCCGGCAAGCATCGTCTCATCCCACTCCGCCGTCCATTGCTGGCACTCGCTGAACCAATCGTCATCAGCATGCCATTCTTTCCCAAACTGAACAAGGAGCTGGCGGACGTGCCATTCGATTTGCGCCGCCGCTTGCGCTTTGACGCTTTCATAAAACGCCTCAAGCCGCCGCTTGCGCTCTTGCTCCGTTTTTGTCTTCGCGAACAACAAGCCCACTTTGAAATTCGGTTGCATCGCCTGCAAGTACGCCTCAGCCCGCTCCCTCGTCTCAAACGGCATCACGTACGCGTTTTGCAGCACGCGCTCAAGCTCCGAACGGAACGCCTCCTCCGCCCGCGACGGCGCTGTTTGCCAATCGGCAAGCTCCGCCTCAAGGCGATCGAGCTCCGCGATGGCAGCCGCCTCGTCATCGGCGCCGCCAAGCGCCTCGAGGCGCGCCTCAATCTTTTGCTCAAGCGGCTCGTGCCGCGCGCGGAGATGCTCAAGATGGCCGTCGGCGATCCGTTTTAACGCCGACTCGGCGCCGCGGACGAGCCATTCCTCCTTGTCGGCAAACAACCGGCGCAAACAAGCGACAAGCTCATGCCATTCGTTGTGCGGATGTGACGGGTCTTTCAGCGACAAGAAAAACAAACGGGCCGCCTCAACCCCCCAACGCCGGAACGCCTCGGCGGCGAGGCGCGAAATTCAGCGAACGGCAGCTCGTCGTCGCGATGTTTATCGATTTGGTTGATGATCAAATAAACGGTCTTTCCTTCATCTGTTAATTGTTTTGTAAATTGGAAGTTTAATTCCGCCTGCACATGGTTATAATCCATGACGTAAAAGACGACATCCGCCAAATGAAGCGCTGACTCCGTCGCCAGCCGGTGGGCGTCATCGGTCGAATCGATGCCCGGCGTATCGAGGATCGCAACCCCCGGCGGGATGGCGTCCGTCGTTCGGCTGATTTCAATCCATTCGATCGTCTCCCCGTCCCGGCATTGGGCGCGAATCAAGTCCGGGTCGTACGGCGGTTCATACTCGACCGGCTCATCGCGGTGGAAAAAGACGCGCACATAGTCCGGACCGGCTTTCACTTTGACGAGATTGGCGCTCGTCGGAATCGGGCTGGACGGCAGCATCGGCTCGCCGAGCAACGCGTTGATCAAACTCGATTTGCCGGCGGAAAAATGGCCGCAAAATGCGACAATGAGCTCACCGGATGCCGCTTTTTCGATGAGCTGCTTCACTTTGTCCGCATGCTCCTGGTCATCCGCGGACTGAAGCTGATCGTGCATGTCGATCATTTTCGAAAGCCACAGCCGCAATGACGGCCGCTCAATCGCAATATGCCCCATGACCAAAACCCCTTTGTTTCCGTCAATGTCATTTACATTCATTTTACTGCATTTCGCCCCGTTTCCCAATAGAAAAAAAAGAAAAATCCCGCCGTAACCCGACAGGATGACATAGAGAAAGAGGCAACGCCCTGCCGCCGCCCGCAGGCGAACGGCGAACAGATGCCATCATAGACGGCTCAAGGGCTGTTTTTCATTTGTCCGCTGCTTTCAGCTTGCCGCATCTTGCGGATGGCAACCTCCCCCCTTAACCGGGGCAAAAAACGCGGCCGCTCCCGAAACGCCTCCCGGTAGTCGGTGAGCGCCGCCAGCGCTCTTTCCTCAACCGCGATGCGAATCGACAGCAAAAATGCGTTCAAAAGCGAAAAGACAAGCGCGGTGATCGGCGCTTGAAACAAAAGCGGCAACAGCGCGATCTCTAAGGCGACAACCACATAGTTCGGGTGGCGAAGCCATCGGTACGGCCCTTTTTTCACTACTTGGCCGTTTGGCACGATCAAAATTTTCGTATTCCAAAAACGGCCGAGCGACCCAATTGTCCATACGCGCAGCCCTTGCACGACAAGAAAAAGCGGAAACAAAAGCGGCCAGCGGCGCGACGGGCGCGCGCCTTTTCGAAGCGCCTCAACAGCCAACGACAAAAAGAAACCGACATGCATCAATACGATCAACGGGTAATGGCGAGCGCCGAACTCCCGCGCCCCGAGCGCTTTCACATACTGTTCGTTCCGTTTTGCAAGCCGAAGCTCAATGACGCGCATGCCGGCAACCGCCAAAAACACGAACCAAAACCGCACGATCATCCCCCCCATTGAAGCAGCACCATTTCCGCACTAAAGCCCGGGCCGAGAGCGATAAGCAGGCCGTGCCCGGGCGAAAGCGGCTGCCGCATCATCTGTTCGAGCACAAAATACACGGTGGCCGACGACATGTTGCCGTAGCGGGCGAGCACGTCTCTAGCGGCTTTTGTCTGTTCCGGACCGAATCCGAACGCCTCCTCGTACGCTTCAATGACTTTCCTCCCGCCCGGGTGGGCGATGAAATAATGAAGATCCCCAAGTCCTAACCCATGTTCCTGCAAAAACGACTCGACTTGCGGGCGCAGCCAAGAGCGAACAATCGCCGGAATGTCTTTTGAAAAGATGACAAACAAACCTTCGTCACGAACATCCCAGCCCATCACGTCTTCCGAGCCGGGCATGAGCACCGAGCGGGCGGCGATGACACGCGGCGCGCCAGCTGTCGGCACCGCTCCGTCGCCGGCCACAAGCAAGCACGCCACGCCGTCGGAAAAAAGCGACGTACCGATCACATTGCTTTTGGACCAATCATTGAGTTGAAACGTCAAACTGCAAAACTCAACGGCGATCACAAGCGCTTGGCATTCGGAAACGCCCGGCAATAGTCGGCTGCCCGGGCGAGCCCAGCCGCCCCTCCCGCACAACCGAGCCCCCAAATCGGCACTCTTACGGCATGAGGGGAGAACGGCAATACGTTCATCAGCCGCGCTCGATGCTCGGCGTCGACAGCCCTGTCGTTGAGATGTAAAACAGCGCATCGATCTCCTCATGCAAAACAGGGCCGGACGAAGCCTTGCGCAAACAGTCATTGACCGCCTCTCGGCTGTAGCGGACGGCACGGTCGATGTACACCCGATTTTTTTCACCGAAACCGCGCGGCGCGCTGTACCAGGCAAGCGGTTGGACAAACGTGCGCGTATGAATGCCGCTGTTGTCAAACGCCTGCAGCAGCCGCTCCGCACGCGCCATTCGACCGGCGAACAGCCTGGCGACATGCTGCTTCACCTCGTTTTGGGAGGCTGTATACGGCATCCTTGCTGTGCCGACGGATAAAAGAACCGGCATACAAACACCTCGGTCTGTTCCTCTTTATTCTATTAGGATGCGCAACAAGCCAAACTATATGCAATGGAAAATATGTTTGTACACCCGTTTTTTCAGGAACAGCGGATGGATCTCTATATAGATGCAATTTGAAGCTTTACCATTTGCAACTTTTACCCAGTATTTGATCGACTGTCGGGCGACCGAACAACGCCGCTTAAAGACCCATATATGGGTCTGTGAAGCAGGCGGTTGTTCGGTCCTCCGTCACGCCTTGGCGTGACAGAGAAGCCTGTGGCTTTCCTCCGACAGTCGAAAAGAGGCCAACCGCTTTTCCGTCAAGGATATGTTAAACTTCTTCGTTGCATCTATATAAGTTGCAA